>CAYWLT010000143.1:0-7857 GCA_964459295.1 uncultured Thermodesulfobacteriota bacterium | reverse complement strand
TCGACGTTAAAAACCCCGGCGGACTTTCCCACATGCTCCAGGCTGAACTTGTCGATCAGCTCCGCGGTGCTGAAGATCTCCTGGTCCCCGCATGACCACCCCAGCCGCACAATGAAATTGTTGAGCGCCTCTGGGAGGTACCCCATCTCCCGGTAGGCCATGACCGATGTGGCGCCGTGCCGCTTGCTCAGCCGCGCCCGGTCCGTCCCAAGGGTAAGCGACATGTGGGCAAATGCGGGCAGCGGATAGTTAAAGGCCTGATAGAGGAGAATCTGCCGGGGAGTATTATTCAAATGGTCATCCCCCCTGATGATATGGGTGATCCCCATGGTCACATCATCAACCACCACCACAAAATTATAGGTGGGAGTGCCGTCGCGGCGGCAGATGACCAGATCGTCCAGCTCGGCGTTATCAAAGACCACGTGACCTTTGATGAGGTCATGCACATCAGTTCTTCCCTCGCGGGGCGCCTTGAACCTGATGGCAAACGGCCGGTCGGGATGCACGTCGGTTAAGTCCCGGCAGGTCCCCGGATACTTCGGCTTGTCTCCCCGGGCCAGGGCCTGTTTTCGCAGCTCCTCCAGATGATCGGGATCGCAATAGCAGCGGTAGGCCTTCCCCTCACCCAGCAGCTTGTCCACATGCTCACGGTAAATTGCCGTGCGCCGACTCTGAAAATACGGTCCTTCATCCCAGTCCAGTCCCATCCACTTCATGCTTTCAAGAATGGCCCGGGTTGACTCCTCGGTGGAGCGGGCCTGATCGGTGTCTTCTATGCGCAAAATAAATACGCCGCGGTGGTGCCTGGCAAACAGCCAGTTAAACAGAGCCGTCCGCGCGCTCCCTATATGCAGATGCCCCGTCGGGCTCGGGGCAAATCGTGTTCTTATCATCATCGCCTCCATCCGGAATAGGAACCGTTGACAAGGAAGGTATGAGTTCGTTCGGGATTTAGCACTGCGGATTTAGGGTTTATCTCCTTTCGTGCTTCGAATTCATTCCGAGTACTTTTGAAAATTCAAGCAAGTCCGGCTCTTGTTTTATAATACTAAAATATCCTGTTTACAATTAAAAAAAATAGATGTATGAAATAACGCTCGACCGGCCGGCGCCGATCGAATGCCGGATTTTTCAATTGCAGGTCTCCATAAACATAATCCATGGCGCTACCATTGAGGATAATCATTCATGAAAAACAAGGAACCCCAGAAAGCTCCCGGGCCGGCGGCTGAAGAAAAGGCCGGCATTGCCAGGATAGTCGATGAAATTCTTGCCGGATGCGCCACCCTTCCCGATACCACCATCCTTTTCAGCAAGATCCGGGAGCTGGAACACTCCGCCATTGACTATGCCGCCATTGTATCCAGGCGTTTCGGCAAAAGCACCATCACCGAGCAGGCATTCATGATCAACCATCTCTTTCCCCACCTCAAAAAGTTCAGCTTGAGCGAAAGCTTGAACAGCGTGGTGCAGAAGGAGAGCTTCGCCCCGCAGATACTGCTGGACGTTCTGCACTACCTGATCCGCTCAGACACCATCGTGGACAGCAATCTCCTTCAGAGCGCCAACGAGGCGGAAGAGCTGGCCAACCAGCTGGGAAAGCTGCTGGAGGACAGCAAAACCATGCAAACACAGGAAGGCGCGAGGCTGCTCACCGCTTTTGCAGCCCTCAAGCCCTCCTGCCAGATGGGCATTATCATGGAGCTGGTGCATTACAAAAAAGATCAAGCCCTGCCCCTGCTGGCAAGCCTGATGCAGGAGAAAAGCGCCATCGCGCACCGGATCATCGATTTCTTAAGCTCCCGGGCCGATAAAACCGAAGTGCGCCTGCTGCAGTGCCTGCTCAAGGAAACCAGGGACAAGGAGCTGTCCAAGGGCATAAAGAAAACCCTCTACCGCCTGAAAAACAAGGGCATCGAGGTGGTCCTGCATGAACCCGCCGCGCCGGCGCCCCCGTCTAAAAAACGGATATCCCTTCCCTCCCCCAGCGCCTATGCCACAACCATGGACCCGCTGGGAGAACGCTTGATCGTGGCGGCAAAGCCGAAGACCGAGCAGGACCTGCTCATCCTGCAGTTCCTGCTCAGCGATCAGAAGGGCATTAATGACCTGATCGCATCCACCGCCGCGCAAAAGGATTTCACCGCCTATCTGAACAAGCTTAAAACAACCAGGGAGATATCCATGGTTGAAATAGACCTTGATTACTGTCACTTCCTCATCACCGAATCCTCCCGGAAAAATCATGCGTCGGGGACGAGAATTCCCGAGAACTTCTTTCTCTGGAAAAAAATGTTCGGTCGACCGGAGCGGGAATTGGAGCGGGCGGCCATTTACACCCTGCTTTCAGCGGACGAGATACGCTCCCAGGATTTTTTGCTCAACCAGTCTCCCTCCCTGATTGAAAAACACGAATCCGCCTTCTGGCTGCTGGAATGGCAGTTGCTGCTTGACTGCTACAAGGAGGTTTACGAGGTGGAGAACAGTTTGCTGGTGCTTTCAGATGCGCAGAAAAAAGTGCGCGAAAACGAAATCGTGCAGAAGACCGCCCGGCTGTTTTTTAATGATGCCAACCGCCGGCTTTTCCAAAGACGACTGGAGGAAATCGCCTTCATCTTCTGGGAATCGGGGCAGAAAGATGACGCAAAGGTTGCGTTTGCGGCGGCGATGGCATTTTCTCCGGATGGCGTCCCCTCTGATAAACATCCCTTCGCACTGCAGACGGTGATAAAAAACTTCTCTTTCCTGAAGGAACAATCGCAGAAAGAAAAACGAAGCGAATCAGGCCGAATTATTCTTCCCTAACCGGCTGTTGCAAAACGGCCCATCTGACTTGTGGCTCAAGGGGGAGGGGCTTTTGACGGCCTGAGGAAAAGTACTTTTTCAACAACCTGCTGGGATAGTGCGCCATGGCCGGAAGACCAACCCGGGCTGAAATCAATCTTGACGCCCTGCAGCACAATCTTGCCCTGATAAAAAAATCGGCGGGTGATACGAAAAGCATACTGGCTGTGGTAAAGGCGGATGCCTACGGGCACGGCGCTGTGCGGGTGGCCCGGTCGCTAGCGGCCAATCGGGTCGATTTTCTCGGGGTGGCCACCTGTGAGGAAGGAGTGGAATTGCGGCGGGCCTCCATCAGCACCCCCATCATCGTGCTGGGAGGAGCTTTCGTGGAACAGGGTGATTCCGTCCTGGAGCACGATTTGATTCCCGTGGTGTACAACCTTGAGTCGGCGCAGGCGCTGGCGCGCAGCGCAGCGGCAGGCGGCACTACGATAAAGGTCCACATAAAAATCGATACCGGCATGGGCCGGCTCGGTCTCCTGCCCGGTCAGATACCGTCTTTCTTCCAGGAGTTGTCAAAGCTCAAGGGCCTGGAAATTAACGGTGTCCTCACCCATCTTGCCGACACCAACGGGGACAGCGACGCGGGAAACGAATTCACCCGCCGCCAGATAGAGCTGTTTCAGCAGAGCATCGAAGACCTCTCGCACATGGGCATTCACCCGCCCTATACCCATCTTGCCAACAGCGCGGCAATCATGGCCGATGTTTCGCACGCCTGCAATCTGGTCCGCCCCGGGATCATGCTCTACGGCATCCATCCTTCGAAGGGCATGAAGCGGACTATCGGGCTCGAACCGGTAATGAGGCTTACCTCCAGGATCGTTTCCCTGAAAGAAGTCCCCAGGGGGACCACCATCAGCTATGGGCGAACCTTCACCTGTGAACGGGAAAGCCGCATCGCCGCCCTGCCCATCGGCTACGCGGACGGCTACAGCCGCGCCCTCTCCAACCGCGGGGAAGTCCTGGTGCAGGGGAGGCGGGCCCGGATCGCGGGCGTGATCTGCATGGACATGACCATGATTGACGTGACCGGCATACCGGGAGTCGCGCTCTATGATGAGGCGGTGCTGCTCGGCTCGCAGGGAACCGAACAGATCACCGCCCAGGAAATAGCCGGCCTGACTCATACCATACCATACGAGGTGCTCTGCGCCGTCAGCGCCCGGGTGCCGCGCGCCTACTATAAAAAGGGCAGACTTGTCTGAGCATGCCATGATCAGAAAACTTCTCCACCTGATCGGATCATCCAGCATACACTGCATGGATGAATTGGGCCGGATGGCACTGCTGCTCGGGAAAGCGGTCGCTATCGCCTTCCAGCGTCCCTTTAACGGAGGGAACGTGTTCCGGCAGATGGAGGAGGTGGGCATCAAATCAGTGCCGGTGGTGCTCATCACCGGCATCTTCACCGGCGCGGTACTTGCCCTGCAAAGCTACATCGGCTTCAAGCGCTTCCACGCCGAGGCCTACGTGGGAACGGTGGTCGCGCTCTCCATGACCCGGGAGCTCGGACCGGTATTAACCGGGCTGATGGTTTCGGGACGGGTGGGCTCATCCATGGCCGCGGAGCTCGGCACTATGCGGGTGACCGAGCAGATTGACGCCCTCTATACGCTGGCGGTCAATCCCATACAATATCTCATTGTTCCCCGCTTGCTGGCGGCACTTATCATGATGCCGGTTCTGGTGGTCTTTGCCGATCTCATCGGCATCGTGGGGGGATACATCGTCAGTGTCAACATGCTCAAGAACAACCCCTACATCTACATGGAGCGGACCTGGAATTTTCTGCGGCTCAGCGATATCTACAGCGGATTGCTGAAGGCGGCCGTGTTCGGCGTGATCATTGCGACGGTGAGCTGCTACCAGGGATTTTATACCCAAGGCGGCGCTACAGGGGTCGGCCGCGCCACCACCAAAGCGGTTGTCATCTCCTGCCTGCTGATCCTCATTTTCAACTACATCATCACCGCGCTGCTGTTTTAATCATCACCAGGGGGATATTCGACCCCTATTGTGAACACGAGCATCAGACAGCGCCGGCTCTCACCTTGACACCCTTCAGGCAGTCAAGTATAATTACATCAAAAAGCGCTTTACATTATCCATATTTCCGTCTCCGGGCGGTGAGATAATTATGACGGCACACCGCCGTTCGCCGGCAACAAAGGTTCACAGGCGAAACCATACCATGATCTCTTGCTCTGCACGCCGCTTTTGGCTTTTGACCGGATTCCTCGTTGTCTTGTTATCCTGTGCGCAACACCGGGAAACAAAGACCGCACCGGTCACGCCCCCGCCGCCGCAGAGCGCGATCGAAAAGAAGCTTGAACAGGCGCGCTCCGATCTCGCGGTCAGCAGGTCCACCGAGGCGCGCATCGCCTCTGAACTGCAAGCCCTGAAGCAGTCGGGGAAAGCCAACCCCGATGATCTCAGAAGTTACGAGATCTATCTCAGCCGCGTTCAGGAAATGGTGGCGGAAAATCAAAAAATCGTGGGGGAGATGGAAAGGGCCGGCGCCGCGCACCACGGCGCGGAAAGTGCGGGCGGGGGCTCACCGCTACCACCGCTTTCAGGCGCCCCTGCCACGGCAATCGCCATGGAGAAGGAGGCGGGTGATCTGGGCGGCCTCGACCGCAAACTCAGCGATTCCCTCTCCGAGTTTGACCAGATGTTGCTGAAGGAAATGGATGAGATCCGCGCTAAATCTGAAAGCAGGATGAGCGCCCTGGCCCAGGAGGCCGCCTCGGCAGCCGGCAAAATCGGAGAAGGAGGCGATGCCGGCGCTGAAGCAGGAGGAGAAAAGGGAAGCACAGAATCCCGCCAGGGGGAAAGCGGCGGAAGCTATGAAAATGGGCCGACTACCGACGGGCCGGTTGCCGGGGGCTCGACCGCAGGCGGCCCGGCTTCGGGCCAGCAGGCAAAGCGGCCGTCGGGAAGCGAACAGGATGATGACATCGTGGCCCGCCAGCTCCGGGAGGCGGCGGAAAAGGAGACCGATCCGGAGCTGAAAAAAAAGCTCTGGAAGGAATATGAAGATTACAAGCAGGCCGGCCGCCAGTGACACAAGCAAGGGGTGCATTGCCATACGCCCCTACGGGATATATAATACGCCATTCTTGTGAACTATACCCCCCACCCCCTGGATATTTTGTCATAATGCCTTTTATTGTCATTTCGAGGGAATCCAAGGAATCTTATACAATTACATAAGATTCATCATGGAGTTTATCCTGAGCGACACAATGGAGATTCTTCACGGAGCCTGCCCTGAGCGACACAATGGAGATTCTTCACGGAGCCTGCCCTGAGCGAAAAACGGAGATTCTTCGCTTGACTCAGAAGAATGAGCGAAGGGTTCAGAATGACAAAGCGAAGGATTTGGAATGACAACCCTCCCTATTATGACACAGTCTCCTTGGGGAGATGGTTGGGGGGAGGGGTAAATATAATAAACAATTTTCATCCTTCGTGGTACCCGAAATCACAGGGGGTTTAATTTAAAAAGAGAGTCCATGGAGAGACGCGCTCCGTCGTGTCCGAATAGTATATGCGGCCATGACAGAGCATGGCCCTCCAGCATCGTCATAGAACGACATCATCACACCGATCGTCTCAGCACCATGTCATCCACCGTTCGCACTCATTTGTATCTAATCTGCGCATGCCTCTTTTCCCTTTCCGCCTGCTCCACCCTCGGCGGCGCGCGCAAGACCGCTCAAACCAAAATGGTAAGGGCACAGCAGACCATCCCTGAAGAAAAGCTGCTGGACGTTGATATTGTCATTTTCACCGGTGACGCGATCTCCGAAAAAAGGGCCAGGAAAGAAGGCACCAATCCCGAAGTACGGAAGGCGGAGAACCATTTCATTCCCCATCATTTGAAGAACACCCTGGAGCAGAGCGGCCACTGGGGCATGGTCCGGGTCACCCCGGTGCCCTCCGATGCGGCGGAGGTCCTGGTGCGGGGTGAAATCATCGAATCGAACGGAGAGCATCTCGAGGTCAAGCTGTCGGTCAGTGACGCGAGCGGGAGGGTATGGCTGGAAAAGCGGTACCACGCTTCGGCCACCGGCGGCGACTACCTGGGAACCACCGCCGGCGAGAAGGATGCATTTCAGGGCCTCTACAACGCCGTCTCCAATGACATGGCACGCTTGCTTCAGGGTTTGAGTCCCGACCAGATACAAACGCTGCGCACTGTTTCAAATTTGAGGTTTGCCGGTAATTTCGCCCCCCAAGTCTTTGGCGACTATCTGCAGGAAAACAAGGGCTCCTTCACCGTAAAGCGGCTGCCTGCCGACAATGACACCATGATGGCCCGCATCTTACAGATACGGGAGCGCCAATACATGCTGGAGGATGTCATCAACCAGTATTACGAAGATTTTTACAATAAAATGTGGGTGCCCTATGAAGGCTGGCGCTCCGCAAACCTGACCGAACGGCTTGCGCTGGCACAACAAAAACGTTCCGCCCTCCTGCGCGAGGCCGCGGGCGCGATGCTGATAGCCCTGGCCATCCTGGGCGAAGTAAGTGATGTGCATGATTCCGGCGCCCTGACCGCCACCATGGTCATTCTTGGCGGTCAGGTATGTTTGAGCGGGGTTAACATCTCCAAGCAGGCGCAAATGCACTATGAAACGCTGGCGGAATTGAGTGAATCATTCGGCAGCGAGATGAAGTCCGCGGTGATGGAATTTGAGGGCAAGAAGTATGAGCTGACCGGATCAGCCGAAGAGCAGTACAAGCGATGGCGGGAGCTGTTGCGGCAAATTTATTATGCCGAGACCGGGTTTAGTGCGGCAGAGACATCAGATAAGGCCGAGCCGAAGTGATCGATAAGGGTGTGAGATGTGCGATCCGGGATATGCGATGCAAAACAAGAAGCGGGATCTGCGATGTAAACCAGAAGATGTGAGGTGAAACCCCGGAATGGGCGAGGCGGGATATGAGATCTGCAATTTGATACAAAGAGCAACAATTGATGAGGCAGTATTGTTTTAT
>CAYWLT010000142.1:0-7981 GCA_964459295.1 uncultured Thermodesulfobacteriota bacterium | reverse complement strand
ATTCAATAAACCGTATTTTCACCTCAAAAAAATGAATTTTTAGAGGTGCCCTTATGACTCAGAACGGTTCTTATGTGTGTTCAATGCATGCTGCATCCGGACGTGCCTCAACCAGGAAATTGCCATTCCAGTATTTTCTCCAGCGTGCCATTGACATCATCGGGCTCCACCCTTTGTGGGGCGACAGCCACGCCCCTTGCAGCACGCCGAAAGCGGAACGTGGTAACCGGCCTTCAAGCACGCGCGTCAATCCAGCTTCGGTCTGGGCGTGGCTTCGGTGCTCGCCGGCAGCACGGGGTATTCAATGCGCGGCTGCCTGCCGGTAGTCGCCTTTAAAAATGTCACGATGCGGTCTGTTTCATTCTCCGAAAGCGAAATGCCCAGTTGCGCCGACCCCATGACGGCAACCGCCCCCCGCAGGCTCCAGACCTTGCCCGAATGAAAGTACGGCGCGGTGAGGGCTATATTTCTCAGGGATGGCGACTTGAAGACATACTCATCACCCTTGGCGCCGGTTACCTTAAAGCGTCCGGTGTCGCCCGCGGTAATCTCCGCCTTCGGCTTCTCCACCACCCCGAAGGGAAAATATCCCGTCCCCCCCATATTGATTCCGCCGTGACAGCCGGCACACCCTTTGTCCATGAATA
Source organism: uncultured Thermodesulfobacteriota bacterium (assembly GCA_964459295.1). Lineage (GTDB taxonomy): Bacteria > Desulfobacterota > WTBG01 > WTBG01 > WTBG01 > CAZWCD01. Next base: position 7,334 of record CAYWLT010000142.1, on the reverse strand, counting down.
GTTGCAAGCCGGCCTGCTCTGCAGGGTTCATCGCCGCGCGGTCGCCCTTGAGGTAGCGGTCAAACGGTGCGTCCGGCGTCAGCAGGGTTTCCTCAAATGCCTCAATCGCCTTTGCAATGTTGTCATAGGTAATGGGGTCGTTTTCCTGGGGAAATGCCTTGTTAAACAGACCTCCGTATTCCGGCATGCTCTTTACCGTTTCCACCACCCGTTCCGGCGTATTGTTCATTTCAATGGCCGCCTGGGGCGGTCCTTTGGCCTGTTCCTTTAAATCCTGCGCCCTGCCGTCCCAGAACTGGGCTATATTAAAAATGGCGTTGAAGACGGTGGGTGAGTTCCTTCCGCCCTTCTGCCAGCCGTGACCTATGGCGGTCTCCTGAAGGTCGGCGCCGCCGATACCAACATTATGGCAGGTGTTGCAGCTTATCAGGCCGCTGGCTGAAAGCCGGGGATCAAAGTAGAGCATCCGGCCGAGATCTATCTTAACCGGAGACGGAGCTTCGCCTTTTGCGGGCGGGGTAGTTTCTGGAATCGGCTTGAACAGCATCTGTGCGCGAGTCATGATCTCGACAGCGGCGGAATTGCCGTACATGAAGATTGCCAGTTGCAAACCTAATCCGATGATTACCATCCTCTTGAACATAAGACACCTCCCTTTGAAATCCAAAGTACGAAATTAAAAATCCAAATGACCAACATTCAAAATAAAAACCATATGCGATACTTTTGCGGCCGAAAGCCGACCCTACCGGTCATCATTGCGCCTTCGTGTTCATCACAGAAAGCAGGGGTCAGGTCTCAACATTAAACATTCCTCACACGCCACACTCTACTTTTGTTGAATGTTGAGACCTGACCCCTTTTTCTCACTCACCCTCTCCCCGCTGGGGAGAGGGATGGGGTGAGGGGAAATTTCAAATATGTTTGGCTAGGTTTTAGGTTGTTGGGTTTAACCCGCATCCTGTTTCCTGCAACCTCCTTTTCATATCACCCATCGCCCTTGTACCGCGCCGCCACCAGGCTGGCATTTTGTCCGCCGAAGGCAAAGGAGTTGGACAGCACCGCATTCACCTCACAGTGTCGCTTTTCGTTGGGAACATAATCCAGGTCGCAATCAGGGTCTTTCACCTCGTAGTTGATGGTGGGCGGGATGAGGTTATGTTGCATGGTCAGCACGCTGATAATAAGCTCCATCGCCCCCGCGCCGGCGATGGAATGACCGAGCATGGACTTGTTGGCCGTGACCGGAATGCGGTAGGACCGCTCCCCGAATACCTTCTTGATGGCGATGGTCTCACTGCGGTCATTGATCACGGTTGATGTGCCGTGGGCATTAATATGGTCGATTTCCCCGGGGGCCATGCCTGCGTCCCGCAACGCGGTTATCATGGCCTGGTCCGGCCCCCGGCCGTCCGGGGGAGAATCGGTAATCCGATAGGAGTTGGAGGATGCCCCAAAACCTTTCAGCTCCGCCAGGATCGGCGTCCCCCTTTTCAGCGCATGCTGCAGCTCCTCCACGATCAGAATGCCCGATCCTTCAGCCAGCACAAATCCGTTGCGTCTCAGATCAAACGGCCGGCTTGCCCGGGAGGGGTTGCGGTTGTTCTCAGAGAGAGCCCCCAGCAGATAAAATCCGGCAACCGAAAACTCGCTCAGGCAGGAATCGGTCCCGCCCGCGATCACCACATCGGCATCGCCGTATTCTATCATGCGCAACGCCTTTCCCAGGGCGTGGGTGCTTGAAGCACAGGCGGTGGAAGAAGCGCTCGAGGGTCCGAGCGCGCCGAATGCGATGGAAATGATCTGGGAGGTAAGATGGGCGCATTTTCTGACCGGCCAGATATAACCGAGCGGCTTGGATCCCCTGAGATAGGAAAGGTTATTGCTCTCCAGATAGCGATAGATATCCGCCGCGACAAAGGCATCATCAAACCGGGAGAGGGTATAGGTTTCCTCGCTCGCTCCAAGCGAGACGCCCATCCTCGTCGATTCGACGCTCCCGGGCTCAATCCGCGCATTGCGCAGCGCCTCCCTTGTCGCCGCCAGGCAGAATTTTGTCGCCCTGCCGGCAAAATGGCGCAGGGCCTCGGGCACCGCCGTAATCGTATCGTCAAACCCCTTCACTTCGCCGGCAATCCTCACCGGAAAGGCGGAGGCGTCAAAAATGGATATGTGGCCTATTCCCGATTCGCCCCGGAGCAAATTGCGCCAGGTGGCTGCCGCATCCAGCCCCAGCGGCGTCACCATGCCGAGCCCGGTTATGACCGCACGTCTTCTCGTCGCCGTTCCCATGCCGTTTCCAATCCGGTACGGATGAGGATGTCCTTGTGCACCTCCCGCCCTGTCCTGCATGGCCGACATGATAGCACACAACCGTCAGCAGGTAAAGGACTTGTCGCGCCTCCCTGTAAGGCGGGGCGGCAACCGTCAGCGGTGCACCGCGCTGCAAGCCGGCCCCGGCTTTGACCGCTCCCCCCGACCAAATATACTGTTGCGGGCACCGCCGCTCCTGTGTTAGTATGACGAAACACCGGCGGATGATCGCCGCCATCCCGAATTACCAACCCCTCAGCAAGGAGCAGTAACGATGAAAGGCGTTCTCGCATTTATTACCGTACTCCTGGTTATGCCGCTGGGCCACGCGGCAACCGTGATTGTCCTGAAACTCCCCCATGCCTGGCACCTGCCCCTGGCCGTGGCCGGGGTGCTCGCGGCGGTCATCATCATTTATCTCACAAAATACATCGCCTCCGCCGGCCGGGAAACCTTCGTCGGCATGCTTGCCGGGGTGCTGCTCTGGGCGGCGCTGGTGGAAATCGGGGTGCATGAGGGGGCCGACGCAATCAATCTAACCGAGCAGAAGGCCATGGAGTTTTCCCTGGCCATACTCATTCCCCTGCTCATTTATTTCATCTTCAACGAAAATCTCAGATGCAACCTTTTCATTGCCCTAAGAAACGCTCTGCAGACCTCGCGCAAAAGCCCGCCCGACATTGCCGTTGATCACTGGGGACCCCGGGTTGCGGTGAAGATGTTCCTGATGATCTGGATCGGGCATCTTATCCTGTTTTTCGGCTTTGACGAGAACTTCTTCGGCCCCCGGGGCGCCTTCTGCAAAACGCTGTTCATGCTCTGCCTTCTGGGCGGCAGCTTCCTTTTTTACCGCCTCACCAAAGCCCGGGAGATGGACTACGCCTTTCGCTATGCCATGCCGACGGTGATTGTCCTGTGGAGCTGCGTTGAGCTGCTGGTCAAGTGGAAAGTCTTTTCCGAACCCTGGATAACCTTAAATCCCACCTTTCTCGCGGCGGTCGTAATCGCCTTTATCGCCATCCTGATTGCCATCCTGCGGGCGGAGCACAGGAAAAAGACCGGATCACTCTGAGGTGCCCGGAGCTGCCGTTCATGGTTGCTGCCCGGGTAGCACTGTTCAACGTCCGGTAAATTCCCTTCTCATCGCAGGCAGTCGCCCGTACAGTGCGTCCAACGCTTCCTTGTTTAGTAAAGATTATTTTGGCTTGCGAATTTCGTGCGGCAGGGGAGGTTCGGCGGCTGGCGGGGAGGGGGCTTATCAATCAAGCAATCAACGACGCGCTACCCCGGGCGCTCATATGCTGTCACCCTTTCCCCCGCCCGCCGGTACGCAGCGTTTCCTTTCCTCATCGCACCGGCAGCCGGCTTCATAGCAGTGCGCGCATGGTTCAGGTGAACGCCGGCATTGCCTGGCTTCCTCATCACAATATTCCCTGCCGTTGCAGTAAAGCCCGTCATCCGGGCACCGGGCGGTATCCCGGCAGGCTCCGTCCGCACAGGAGCGTGCGGCATAGCACCACAGCGAATCTTCACAGTCCGCCGGTGTTGCGCAGTCTTTAAAGCAGATGCGCCCCTTCTCAACCAGTGCCTGCATGGGCTGCTTCTGCTCGTCGGCAATCTCCAGCCGGCCGGGCAGGAGCTCGCGGCATTCACCTCCCGGCGCTTCGGCGGCGGCATCACAGCTCAAGCGCAGCAGCGTGCCCGATCCATTTTCAATCACCCGGGTAAATGAAAATAACAGCAACTCATAGCATCCATTCGGTTTCTCGTGGCCGGTGCAGGTAAATCCGCTGCTGCGGTCGGTGGTATCGCAACCGGAGCAGGAAAGGTAATTATCCGCGTCGCAGATCTCAAGCTGGACGCCCCGCACCCGAACCTCCGGGTTGTCCAGTGAAACCTCCAGCCGGTTGCCGTGCGAGCCGCGGTAGGCCGAGGCATCGCTTATGACCAGGCGCATCCCTTTGCCCCGAGGCAGGTCACGGTAAAGGCTCGCTATCCTCCATGCAAGCACGGCTAGCACAACCAAGAGTATGAAGGCGGTTACGGCAACGCGTTTCAACGTCATTCCCCGATGCGAGGCGGAGGCGCACCCGCACGCGCGCGCCTTTCGGTTAAGCTGGGCGGTGGTATTGCCCGAACTGCTTGCGGGCAAGTATACACCACATTTCGTCTCCGGCAAACTTTTTTACCCCGGGCGGCATGGGATGCGGCACCCCAAAGCCCGGCCCGGACCTGCACTCTCTCAACCCGTGGAGAAACGCGGGCAAAGCGGTGTGCCGCAATCCTTCCCCCCGTTTCCCACTCTCCCTTTGCCATCAAGCGCTTTGCAACAAAAAAGCCCCGGCGGGGCTTTGGGGAACGCGGGTCGGGGCTTGGTCGCATCGCCTAATGAATGCGGTGAAACGGGTTCCTGAGCAACATGGTCTGGCTGCGCTCTTCGCCCAGGGATATCATGCATATTTCCACTCCCACCAGTTGCGCGATCAGCCGGACATAGCGCTGGGCGTTGGAAGGCAGATCGCTGAAGTCCTTGGCCAGGCGGATGTCCTCATCCCACCCGCTTAATTCTTCATACACCGGCTCACAGCCCTGTTGCACCGGCAGGCCGGCGGGATACTCACTGATGGAGGTTCCCCGGTATTTGTAGGCGGTGCAAATCTTGATTTTCTCCAGTCCCCCCAGCACATCAAGCTTGGTGAGCGCGATATCGGTCAATCCATTGAGTCGCACCGCATGCTTGACCACCACCGCGTCAAACCATCCGCACCGCCGGGGCCGGCCGGTGGTGGCCCCGAACTCCCCCCCCCGGTTCCGCAGGTGGTCGCCGGTTGCATCATGCAACTCCGTCGGGAACGGACCTTCTCCCACCCGGGTGGTATAGGCCTTGGTGACGCCGATGATCCGGTCTATCCTTTTTATTCCCACGCCCGCGCTGACGCAGGCGCAAGCCGCCACGGTATTGGATGAGGTGACATAGGGGTAGGTGCCGTGATCCACATCGAGGAGCGTCCCCTGTGCGCCTTCAAAAAGAACATCCTTTCCCTTTTCCATTTCATGATTGATGACCACGGAGGTATTGGCCATGTAGCGGCGGAGCCGTTCTCCGAAGGCGCGATACTGATCGAAGAGTTCCTGAAACGAGAATCCCTCATCCTGGAGATGGTTGATCAGGCAGAAGTTCTTTTCCTCCAGATTGCTCTCCAGCTTATAGCGAAAAACCTCCTCATCGGCCAGATCGACCAGCCGTATGCCCATGCGGGATATCTTGTCCTCATAGGCGGGCCCGATGCCTCTTCCGGTGGTTCCAATCTTGTGGGTGCCCTTCTTTCTCTCCCGGGCCACATCGATGCGCTTGTGGTAGGGAAACACTATCTGGGCTTCCTCGCTGATCATAAGCGCGTCATCGCTTCCCAGAAACCCCTTTTGCTTGACCTGGTCAATTTCTTCAAGCAGGGTCGCCGGGTCCAGGACCACTCCGCTGCCGATGATGCACAGCTTGTTGTCGCGCAGAATGCCCGAAGGGAGCTGATGAAACACAAATTTTCGATCCCCCACCACCACCGTGTGGCCGGCATTGCTCCCCCCCTGAAAACGCACAATCACGTGAACAAACTCGGTGAGCAGGTCAACCAGCTTCCCCTTGCCCTCATCCCCCCACTGGGTACCCACCATTATTACGTTAGACATAGCGCACCGTTTCCTCTCAGTGTATCTCCAGCGACGCTACCGAAATGACGTGGGGCAGGCCTTTGAGATGGTTGATAACCTCCGCCGGCACCGGCACATCGGTATTGAGCAGCAGCAGGGACGTCCCCTCAATACGCTCCCTGCCGAACTGCATCCTTGCAATGTTAATGCCCTGGCTGCCAAGGCTGCTGCCGATATTGCCGATCACCCCGGGCCGGTCCTCGGTGTGCAACAGCAGCATGTACTTGTCCGGCACCGCTTCGATCCGGAACTGGTTGAATTGCACGATCCGGGGTTCGCTTTTGCCGAAGATGGTTCCGGCCACCACACTTTCCCCGGTGCTGGTTTTTATCTTCAGGGTAATCAGGCTGATAAAATCCTCGGAAGTGCTGGTGATGGTCTCCTTCACCTTGATGCCGCGCTCCCGGGCAATAAAGGGCGCGTTCACATAATTCACGTCCTCCTTCAGAATGGCAAAGAGGAGCCCCTTCAGCAGGGAGACGGTGATCGGCTGAACATTCATCTCGGCCACTTCGCCGCTGTACTCGATGAGCACCTCCTGCAATCCGCCGGAAACCAGCTGCCCCTGGAAGCTGCCCAGGCGTTCGGCCAGGTTGAGATAGGGCCGCATCCTGGCCAGGATCTCTTTATCAAGCGAGGGCACGTTGGCCGCGTTCATCACCGTGCCGTTGAGCAAAAAATCCACCATCTGTTCGGCGATGGCGACGGCAACCTTCTCCTGCGCCTCTTCGGTGGAAGCGCCCAGGTGCGGGGTGCAAATAACCTCGTCGCAGTCGAGCAGCGGATTGTCAGCCTCGGGCGGCTCCTTGACGAACACGTCCAGGGCGGCCCCCGCCACCTTGCCCGACTTGATGGCCTCGCAGAGGTCCTGCTCATTGACCAGTCCGCCGCGGGCGCAGTTGATGATGTACACGCCGTCCTTCATCTTGGCAAAGCTCTCCCGGTCGATCAGGTTGACCGTATCATTGCTCTTGGGAACGTGGATGGAGATATAATCGGACCGCCGGAGCAGCTCATCCAGGCTCACCAGGGCGATGCCCAGCTCCTCCGCCCGTTCCGGGGAAAGATAGGGATCATAGCCGAGCACGTTCATCTTGAGCCCGCGGGCGCGGTCCGCCACAACGCTCCCGATCTGTCCCACCCCGATGATGCCCAGGGTCTTGTTAAAGATCTCCGACCCCATGAACCTGGCCTTCTCCCACTTTCCGGTCTTGGTCGACGCGGTGGCCTGCGGTATCTGGCGGGAGAGGGCGAGCATCATCGAAATGGCATGCTCCGCGGTGGTGATGGTGTTGCCGCCCGGCGTATTCATG
>CAYWLT010000141.1:0-8008 GCA_964459295.1 uncultured Thermodesulfobacteriota bacterium | reverse complement strand
TCATTCTGAGCGGAGCGAAGAATCTCCTTGTTTGCTCAGGATAAACTCCGTGAAGCATCTCATAGAATCAATGAGTTGGAAATGGAGATTCTTCGGCTGCAGCCGCAGAATGACATTATGGCACAGTCTGCAAGGGGAGAGGTTTACCCGCCTCTGGCGGCGCCGAAGGCGACCAGGGGTGAGGGGGTTTTCTGAGCCTGTTTTCGGACTAAAGACCGTGCCCGTATATTTGACACCGCTGGACATGGCCAAAAAGATACACATTTCACCATGTAAGGGAGTACTATGCAAAGACTATATATCTGGATCATAATAGCGGCTGTGGTATTCGCCGTCTCCAACATCAAAACCATAAAAAATGTCTTTATGCCTGAAGAGGCCTCCGTGGGAGGAACCGCACAACCCGAATCTTCCTCAAAACAGGAGGACAGCTATGAACAGCGCGGGGCGGAACTGTACGCAATCGCCGCCCGTTTTCAGAATCTGCAGGGAAAAGTGGAGCTTTTGAAGATGGCGAAAGAAAAGAGGGAATGGTTCAAGCAGGAAGACTATGCCCGGCTTGACTCCCTGCTGGAGGCTACCCAAAAGGATGCGGCAAAAGTGGAGGCGGAATTTCAGAAGGCAAAAGATGAGTACACCCGGATAACCGTTCAGAGGATGCTGGAGGAGTCCGCCGCCTCCGGTCAACGCAAGTAGGGTTCACCCGCGCGGGAAAGCCGCGGCAACGGTATCTAGCAGGTTGTTGAAAAAATAGTTTTCCGCAGACTGTTCAAAAACAACCAGATGCAAGGCACGCGAAATCCTGAGGAATGAGGCGTACATGCAAGTACGCTGCAGTGACCAAGGATGAACGTAACGCAGGGGATGGGTGTTTTTCAACAGCCTGCTATTGCTTCTCTTCCTCAACAATCTCAAGAGTTGGTTTCTTCCCCAGCTTGGCCGCGGCGGCCCGGAGAATGGTTCTGATGGCCTCGGCGTTCCTTCCATGCTTCCCGATAATTAAGCCGAAATCCTCTTTGGCAACGCGAAGCTTAATGATTGATGTTTTATCGCCTTCCACTTCCGTCACCTCGACCTCATCGGGCCGGTCAACAATCGCCCGGGCAAGATATTTAACCAGTTCTTTCATCGGAACCTCCCTGTCGGCAGTTGCTGCCCCGCCGCCTCTTACCAACCCCTGGGATAATGTAGAGCATCATTGTCATCCTACCGGTTGGGAAGAATTATGTTGCGGCTATAAAAGCCCCCCCGCCACCTATAAATACTTGACACCATAAAAACATGGGATGGTACCACCGTTCAAGCTTGACACACCAGCATTTCACCATCCGCAACCTGTGGTTAATCCTACAATTTTTAGATGATGGTGTCAACCTAAAAGAAAAACAGCGGCGCATCGAGCGCCCCTGCTTAATTGAATTTCCATCTTTCCTATCGCGGCTGAAAGCCGCTCCTACCGGTTATTACAATTCCAAGGTCAAGCCGCACCACGACTCATAATGGAGGGCCATGCTCTGTCATGGCCTCGCATACACTTTCGGGCGCGACGGAGCGCGTCCCCTCATTTTCTAAAGCCGTGACCTTGCAGAGCACCTCGAAGCATGAAACATAATAATTTCCCTCTCCCCACCGTGGGAGAGGGTTAGGGGGTCACAAAAAATCTATTTTCGAATCAAGCCTGGCTCGAAAACCCGCCTATTTCTTTTCGCTTTTCTCAGCGGTCTTGGGCTGGGCCGATTTCTTCTTGGCCGCCTTCTTCCCTTTGGCCGGGGCCTTTACCTCGCGCTGTACCGTAAGCTCAATAATCGACACCGGGGCATTGTCCCCCTTCCTTCTTCCGACCTTGATAATCCGGGTGTAGCCGCCTTCCCGGTCCTTGAAGCGGGGGGCCAGGTCAGCGAATAATTTGTGCACAACCTTATCGGTCATGATGACCCTGCGCGACAGGCGCCGGGCATGGAGATCGCCGCGCTTGCCCCAGGTGATCATGCGGTCGGCGACCTTGCGCAACTCCTTGGCCTTGGCGTCGGTGGTCTCTATTTTCTCATATTCCAGGAGGGACGTGACCATATTTCTCAAAAGCGCCTTGCGATGGCTTTCGGTTCTTTTGAGCTTCCTTCCTGCCTTTGCGTGCATCATTGCGGTTGAACCTCGTTCTGATGGCTATTTCTTTTTGGATTTCTTTTTCTCTTCCTCGCGATCCTTGTCCTGAAGCGGAGGGAACTGCTCCAGCTTCATTCCGAGAGAGAGACCCATTTCAGTCAGGATTTCCTTTATTTCATTGAGCGACTTTCTGCCGAAGTTCTTGGTCTTGAGCATCTCCGCTTCGGTCTTCTGCACCAGCTCCCAGATGTACTTGATGCTGGCGTTTTTCAGGCAGTTGGAAGAGCGCACCGAGAGCTCCAGCTCTTCGATGCTCCGGTAGAGGTTTTCATTGAACCGGGGCTTCTCCTCAACCTGCTCCGGACCCATGACCATCGGCTCTTCCTCAAAGTTGATAAAAATGGTGAGCTGGTCCTGGAGGATCCGCGCCGCGTAGGCGACGGCATCATCCGGCTTCAGGCTTCCGTCAGTCCACACCTCCAGGGTGAGGCTGTCGTAATCGGTCACCTGGCCCACCCGGGCATGGGTTACCGTGTAATTGACCTTGCGGATGGGCGAAAAAACCGCGTCAATCGGGATGGTGCCCACCGGCTGCAGGTCATCCTTGTTTCGCTCCGCGGGTATGTACCCTTTGCCGTGTTTCACCACCATTTCCATATCCAGCTCGGCGTCCTTGGACAGGGTGGCAATGTGATGGTCCGGATTTAAAATCGCCACGTTGTTGCCGGTGATGATGTCGCCCGCTTTCAAAGGTCCGTTGTCCTTGGACTTGATCCTGATGGTCTCGGCGGTCTCTGAAAAGAGCTTGAGCCGCACCTCTTTTAAATTCAGGATGATGTCGGTGACGTCCTCTCTGACCCCGGGAACGGTTGAAAATTCATGCAGCACCCCCTTGATGCGCACCGCGGTAATGGCAGCCCCCTGGAGGGAAGAAAGCAGAATCCGGCGCAGGGCGTTGCCGATGGTGGCCCCGAATCCACGCTCGAGCGGCTCCGCGACAAACTTGCCGTAGAAATCGTTCAGCGTTTCTTCCTGCGATACCAGCCGTTTGGGCTTTATTAAGCTCTGCCAGTTCCTATACATATTCAAGCCTCATGCTAACAGGTTATATGCCTTACATCTGTCTGCTTAAGAGCTCAACGATCAGCTGCTCCTGAATGGGGATGGTGATTTCTTCTCTGGCGGGAAGGTCCGAGAGCTTGCCCTTGAGCTGCTGCTTGTCCAGCTCCAGCCAGCGCGGCACGCCGCGCCGCTCAACCGTCTCGAGAGACTCGACGATGCGGGCCATGCCCTTGCTCTTTTCCTTCGGCTCGATGATATCTGACGGATTGAGCAGGTAGGAGGGGATGTCAACCACTCTGCCGTTCACCCGGAAGTGGCGGTGGCGAATGAGCTGCCGGGCCTCGCTGCGCGAGGTGACAAAGCCCAGCCGATAGACCACGTTATCCAGCCGGCGTTCGAGCAACATCAGGAAGTTCTCGCCGGTCGCCCCCTGCTGCCGCCACGCCTTCTCGAAATAGCGGCGACACTGCTTTTCCAGAACGCCGTAGATCCGCTTGACCCGCTGTTTTTCGCGGAGCTGGTTGCCGTAGTCGGAAAACTTGCTGCGCCCGCGGCCGTGCTGCCCCGGTGCATAATTCCTCCGTTCGATGGCGCACCGGTCCGTGTAACACCGGTCTCCCTTGAGAAAGAGCTTCATGCCCTCTCTGCGACATAATCTGCACACTGCACCTCGGTACCTTGCCACTGCTTCCTCCCGGTTAGACCCTTCTCCGCTTGGGTTGCCTGCACCCGTTATGGGGAATCGGTGTAACGTCACGTATCGTTCGTATGTTGAGACCTACCGCCTGGAGCGATCGCAGCGCCGCCTCGCGACCCGCCCCCGGCCCTTTGACAAAAACATCGATGTTCTTGAGGCCGTGCACCATGGCCTTTCTGGCCGCGTCTTCGGCGGACTGCTGCGCCGCGTAAGGGGTGCTCTTGCGGGAGCCCTTGAACCCCTTGACGCCCGCGCTGGACCACGCGATGACGTTGCCGTTCACATCGGTAATGGTGATGATGGTGTTATTGAAAGTGGACTGGATGTGAGCGATGCCGTCCTGGATGTTCTTTTTCTCCCGCTTTTTCTTGAAAACCTTCTTCTTGTCCTCTGCCATCATGTGCTCCCGCGATTAATTTCTGGTTGTTGCCTTGGCGGTTTTTTTACCCACCAGCTTGCGCCGGGGGCCTTTTCTGGTCCGCGCGTTGGTGTGGGTACGCTGTCCCCGGACCGGCAGGGCCTTGCGGTGGCGGAGCCCCCGGTAGCTGCCGAGATCGACCAGACGCTTGATATTGATGGAGACATCCCTTCTCAGGTCGCCCTCAACCTTGTAATGGTTGTCGATCACCTCACGGATGCGCGCCACCTCCTGGTCATCGAGATTGTCCGACTTGCGTTGGGGATCGATGGCCAGCTGGCGAAGAATCTTCCGTGAGCTCGACCGCCCGATACCGTGGATGTAGGTCAGCGCGATTTCAATGTTTTTGTTTTTGGGAAGGTCAACTCCTGCAATGCGTGCCACCCGGTATGCTCCTTTTTTTGAATTCTTACTTTATGTGAAAATAAAAATTCTAAATCCCAATTTCTAATATCTAAACAATATCAAAATCAAAAATTCAAATGTTCAAAATGCAACAAACCATTCTTATGCTTTTGCCATCGACTATGGGCTGTAGACCACAGACCAATGCTGGTCTGTTTTTGAATTTTGGTCATTTGAATTTGTTTAGGATTTAGGGTTTCGTGCTTAGGATTTCTTGTCCCCTTGGTACATTCCATGTTACTACGACACGCCTAGCCTTGTTTCTGCTTGTGCTTGGTCCGTTCGCAGATAACCCTGACCACCCCTCGGCGTTTGATAATCTTGCACTTGCTGCATATTTTTTTTACTGATGACCGTACCTTCACTGTTTCACCCTATGCAATAGAATGGTGCGCCGGCGCACGTTAGAACTGTTTCTTGCGGTGGATGATCCGTCCCCGGTTGAGGTCGTAAGGGGAAAACTGCAGGGTCACCCTGTCACCGGGCAGGATTTTGATGAAGTGCATGCGCATCTTGCCTGATATGTGGGCAAGGACCTTGTGCCCGTTGTCCAGCTCCACCCGGAACATGGCGTTGGGCAATGCCTCCAGGATGGTGCCCTCAACTTCTATCGGATCTTCTTTCGCCATCGCTACCCGCGGCGCGGATGCCTGAACGGCTCCCGCGCTCCCTTTACGAGCCCAGCGCTCGCAGGATCTTCCCCTTGATTTCGTCAATGCTTCCCACACCGGGGATGGAGTGGAGTATTCTCTTGTTCTGATAAAAGCTGATCAGCGGCTCGGTTTGCGCCTGATACACGGTGAGCCGTTTCCGGATGGTCTCTTCCTTGTCGTCGTCGCGCTGATAGAGCTCGCCTCCGCAGGCGTCGCAGCGGCCTTCCCGGCTCGGCGGATTAAAGACCAGATGATAGCTTCCCCCGCACTGCCGGCAGATCCTCCGGCCGGTGAGCCGGCGGATGAGTTCCGCGTCGTCAACCTCGATGGAGAGCACGTGCTCGATCTGCAACTTCATCGCCGCCAGGGTTGTTTCCAGCGCCTCCGCCTGGGCGAGGGTACGGGGAAATCCGTCAAGAATGAACCCGCCGGCGCAGTCCCCTTTTTTGAGGCGCCCCTCGATAATCTTGATCACCAGATCGTCGGGAACCAGCGCACCCTTGTCCATGTAGGTCTTCGCCTCAATTCCCAGGGGCGTTTTCTGGGAAAGCTCCTCACGCAGAATATCGCCGGTGGATATCTGGGGAATGCCATAGGTGTCAATCAGCATCTTGGCCTGGGTGCCCTTGCCGCACCCGGGCGGACCAAGCAGTATCATTCTCATACCCAATTATCTCCCTGTACACCTCATGTTTGAAGCAGCTTACTGTCAGTCACCATCTTCGCCGCACTGTCATTCTGGGCGCAGCGAAAAATCTTGCCTTTCAAAATACAAGAGACCCTTCACTTTGTTCAGGGTGACACTCTAGGCCACGTCCTGTTTGAAACACTACAACCGATCACTCTACCGGCGCCCCTTGAGCTGCCCTTTTTTCATAAATCCTTCGTAATGCCGGGAAAGCATGTGCGACTCCATCTGCGAGATGGTGTCCATGGCCACGCCCACAACGATGAGCAGCGCCGTGCCCCCGAAATAAAACGGTATGTTGAATCGGTAGATGAGGAGCGACGGAAGCACACACACCGCGGCCACGTAAATGGCCCCGCCCAGCGTAATCCGGGTCAGCACCCGGTCGATGTAATCAGAGGTCTTTTTCCCCGGCCGGATCCCCGGGATATAGCCGCCGTATTTCTTCATGTTGTCGGCAACGTCAACCGGGTTGAAGATTACCGCGGTATAAAAATAGCAGAAGAATACGATGAAGATTATGTAGAGCAGGTTGTACAGGATATGCGAAGGCCCCATGCTGGTCAGGATCGCCCTGATCCACGCGTGCGATTCCATCGTCTCCGGCGGCAGAAACTGGGCTATGGTCAGGGGGAACATCAGGATCGACGAGGCAAAAATAGGAGGTATCACCCCGGACATGTTGATCTTGAGCGGCAGGTGGGTGCTCTGCCCCCCGTACATTTTTCGTCCCACCACCCGTTTGGCATACTGCACCGGAATGCGGCGCTGCCCCTGCTCGGTAAAAACAATCACCGCGACCACCACGATCATCATGGCAAAGATGAAGAGAATAAACAGCGGGCTCATTTCACCGGTGCTGTACAGGCGCAGGGTGTTGCCGAACGCCTTGGGGATGCCCGCGACAATGCCGGCAAAGATGATCAGCGAAATCCCGTTGCCCAGGCCGCGCTCGGTTATCTGCTCACCCAGCCACATGATGAACGCAGTTCCCGCGGTGAGTGTCAGGATGGTCATGAACCGGAAGGCAAAGCCGGGATTGAGCACCATCCCTTCACCTCCCGGGCCCGGCATCCGCTCCAGCGATACGGCTATGCCGAACCCCTGGATGATACTCAGCACCACCGTGCCGTAGCGGGTATACTGGGTGATTTTTTTCCGTCCCGCCTCCCCCTCTTTCGACAGCTTTTCCAGGTAGGGGATGACCACCGTCAGCAGCTGGAAAATAATCGAGGCGCTGATGTAGGGCATGATCCCCAGGGCAAATACCGACATCTGCCCGAGGGCGCCCCCCGAAAACAGATCGACCAGGCCGAAGAGCGTCCCCTTCTGCTGTTCGAAAAAAGCGGCCAGCGCCCGGGTGTCAATACCCGGCGTGGGCACATGCACGCCGATCCGGTACACCGCCAGCAAAAGAAACGAAACGACAATCCGTTTTCTCAGCTCAGGGATTTTGGGAATGCTCTGGAATCCGCCGATCATATGCGCACCATCTCCACTTTTCCCCCGGCCGCCTCGATCTTCTGCTGTGCGCTCCTGCTGCACGCTTGCACCTTAACGGTGAGGGGATGCCGTATGCTGCCTTCTCCGAGCAGCTTGATGCCCGACTGCAATCGCTTTACCAGCCCCGCATCCCTCAGGGACCAGACATCCACAACGCTGTCCTTCTCGAAGCGCTCGAGATCACGTATGTTTACGACAGCGTATCGCTGCTTGAAGATGTTGGTGAAGCCCCGCTTGGGAAGCCTCCGCGCCAGCGGCATCTGGCCACCCTCAAATCCGGGCGGCAGGCCGCCTCCGGACCGGGCATTGGCGCCTTTGCTGCCGCGGCCGGATGTCTTGCCGCACCCTGAACCGGACCCTCTTCCCACGCGTTTCCTTTTTTTGGTAGCCCCGCTAGCGGGCCTTAATTCATGAATCTTCATGGCGGTGACTGCAATCCTTATGGTGTTCCGTCGTTTAAATATCTTGTTTAATCCTGT
>CAYWLT010000140.1:0-8032 GCA_964459295.1 uncultured Thermodesulfobacteriota bacterium | reverse complement strand
TCACCTATCTGCGCCCCGAGACCGCCCAGGGCATCTTCGTCAACTTTGTCAACGTGCAGCAGATGATGCGGCGCAAAATTCCCTTCGGCATCGCCCAGGTCGGCAAGTCCTTCCGCAACGAGATCACCCCGGGCAACTTTACCTTCCGCACCCGGGAGTTCGAGCAGATGGAGATCGAGTTTTTTGTCAAGCCGGGGACCGATGACATGTGGTATGAGCACTGGGTGGACCAGCGCTTCCGCTGGTACCTCGACCTGGGGATCGGCCGGGACCGCCTGCGCCTGCGCACCCATGAGCCGCATGAGCTGGCCCACTACGCCAAGGCCTGCGTTGATGTGGAGTACCTCTTTCCCATGGGCTGGTCGGAACTGGAGGGCATCGCCAACCGCGGCGATTACGATCTGCGCAGGCACTCCGAGTACAGCAAAAAAGACTTAAGCTACTTCGATGAGGCCACCAAGGAGAAGTTCATTCCTTTCGTCATTGAGCCGTCGGCGGGCGCGGACCGGGCCACCCTGTCGTTTCTGATCGATGCCTACCGGGAGGAGGAGGTGCGGGGAGAAAAGCGGACGGTGCTGGCGTTTCAGAACCGGCTCGCTCCCATCAAGATAGCGGTCCTGCCCCTGCTGAAAAACCGCGCCGACATAGTGGAGGTGGCGCGAAAGCTCGCCGCCGACCTGCGCAGCGTGGGTAAGACCGTCTATGATGATACGGCAAGCATCGGCAGGCTCTACCGCAGGCAGGATGAAATCGGCACGCCCTATTGCGTGACGGTTGATGTCCAGTCTCTGGATGACCGGCAGGCGACGGTCAGGGACCGCGATTCCATGCGCCAGGTGCGCATTTCCCTGGACGGCATCAAGGAATACCTGAGGAAAAGCCTGGCCAAGGGAGGGCTGGCGGATTAGGCGGACGCATTTTACAACCACATCTTCGGGAAGGGGAAAGGATATGGCTGGCAAATACGTTTATTTTTTCGGTGACGGGAAAGCGGAAGGCAAGGCTTCAATGAAGGAGTTGCTGGGAGGGAAGGGTGCCAATCTGGCGGAGATGAGCGCCCTGGGCATACCGGTCCCGGCGGGGTTTACCATCTCCACCGAGGTCTGCAGCTATTTTTACGACAGGGGATCCTATCCCCCTGAACTGGAGGGGCAGGTGGCGGATGCCCTGGCGCATATCGAGAAGGTGATGGGCGCCCGTTTCGGTGACCCCCGGAATCCGCTGCTGCTCTCGGTCCGCTCGGGGGCGCGCGCTTCCATGCCGGGGATGATGGACACGGTGTTGAACATCGGTCTGAACGATAGCACCGTGGAGGGCCTGATCGCCCGCTCCGGCAACGCCCGCTTTGCCTATGACAGCTACCGCAGGTTTGTGGCCATGTTCGGCGATGTGGTGCTGGGACTCAAGCCGGAGGGCAAGGATGATATTGATCCCTTCGAGGAGATATTGGAGGAAAGGAAGAAGGAGCGCGGGATTCACTTCGACACCGAACTTACCGCCGACGATTTAAAGGGACTGGTCGGGGAATTCAAGGGAGCGATCAGGAAGAAAACCGAAAGGGACTTCCCGGAGGATCCGAGGGAGCAGCTCTGGCTCTCCATCGGGGCGGTCTTTAAGAGCTGGATGAATGAGCGCGCCATTGTGTACCGCAGGCTGAACAACATTCCCGCGGAATGGGGGACGGCGGTCAATGTGCAGGCGATGGTGTTCGGCAACCGCGGTGACGATTGCGGCACCGGGGTTGCCTTTACCCGAGACCCGGCGACGGGTGAGAAAAAGTTTTACGGCGAGTACCTGATTAATGCACAGGGGGAGGACGTGGTGGCCGGCATCCGGACCCCCCTGAAAATTGATCAATTGAAAAATGATATGCCGGAGATCTACGATCAGCTGGTTGCCATTTATCAAAACCTGGAAAAGCACTACCGGGACATGCAGGACTTGGAGTTCACCGTGCAGGGCAAGAAGCTCTGGATGCTGCAGACGCGCACCGGCAAGCGCACCGGCTTTGCCGCCTTCCGCATTGCGGTTGATCAGGTGGCGGAGGGCTTGATCTCCAAGGAGGAGGCGCTGATGCGGGTGGAGCCGGAACAGCTCAACCAGCTGCTCCGGCCGGTCTTTGATTACGCGGAAAAGGCAAAGGCGATACAAGCGGGCAGGCTGCTCTGTACCGGTCTGAACGCCGGGCCGGGCGCCGCCTGCGGGAAGGTGGTCTTTAATGCGGCCGATGCCGAGCGCCACGCCAAGGCGGGGGAAAAGGTTGTGCTGGTGCGGATAGAAACCTCTCCGGAAGACATCAAGGGCATGGATGCGGCCGAGGGAATTTTAACCGCCCGGGGCGGGATGACCTCGCACGCGGCGCTGGTTGCCCGTCAGATGGGGAAGGTGTGCGTCGCCGGATGCGGAACCCTAAATATTGATTACCGCAAGCGCCAGTTCGAGGTCAACGGCACGGTGGTCAAGGAGGGGGACTTCATCGCCATTGACGGCACCACCGGAGAGGTAATTCAAGGGGCGGTGAGCACCAATCCCTCCGAAGTGCTGCAGGTGCTGCTCGGCAAAGGTATCGACGCCGCGCAGGCCGGCACCTACCAGACCTATGCCCGGATCATGAGCTGGGCGGATGAAATTCGCCGGCTGAAAGTGCGCGCCAACGCCGATCAGCCGGACCAGGCGGCCAATGCCGTCGCCTTCGGGGCGGAGGGCATCGGGCTCTGCCGGACGGAGCACATGTTCTTCGGGGGCGAACGGGTTGACGCGGTGCGGGAGATGATCCTTGCCGATGATCTGCCGGGAAGGGAAAAGGCGCTGGCCAAGCTGCTGCCCATGCAGCGGGAGGACTTTAAAGGCATCTTCCGGGTGATGAAGGATCTGCCGGTGACCATCAGGACCCTGGATCCGCCGCTGCACGAATTTCTGCCCCATACCGACAAGGAGCTGGAGGCCCTGGCACAGAGCATGGGCAAGCCGGTGGACACCCTCAAGGCAAAAGTCGACGCGCTGCACGAGACCAATCCCATGCTCGGCCATCGCGGCTGCCGCCTGGGCATCGTCTATCCCGAGATTACCGTGATGCAGACCCGTGCCATCCTGGAGGCCGCCTGCGCGGTGGCCAGGGAGGGCATCAAGGTGCACCCGGAGATCATGATTCCCCTGGTGGGTCATGTGAATGAGCTGAAGATACAGGAAAAGATTGTCCGGCAGGTTGCCGACGAGGTGTTCAAGCAGCAGGGCATAACCGTTGCGTATATGCTGGGCACCATGATCGAGCTTCCCCGGGCTGCGGTAACCGCCGATGCCATAGCCGGGGTGGCGGAATTTTTCAGCTTCGGCACCAATGATCTCACCCAGACCACTTTCGGTCTGTCCCGCGACGATGCGGACAAATTCCTTCCCATCTATGTAAGGGAAGACATCCTGCCGAAAGATCCGTTCCAGGCCATTGACCGGGAAGGAGTGGGGCAGCTCATACGCTGGGGGGTCGAACGCGGACGAAGCACCAGAAGGAATCTCAAGGTGGGAATTTGCGGTGAACACGGGGGCGAGCCCAGCTCGGTTGAATTCTGCCATGAGGTCGGCATGGATTATGTGAGCTGTTCACCCTTCCGGCTGCCGGTGGCCCGGCTGGCCGCAGCCCAGGCGGCATTGAAAGACAAGATGCAGGTTGAGAAGGATATGTAATTTTTGGTGGTGGGGTTCGGCAGCTTTATCAGAGGCGGTAAGCAGTATCGTTGCCATGATGCGGAGTAGACCGGTCACAATAAAAATTGTCGTGTGGAAGCTGGCTGTAAATACCTTGATGGCAATTGCAGTCAGCTTTTTTTCCCATGCCGTTTCGGCGGATCAGCACATTCCCTATGGCGTCGGCGATGTCGTAGACGTTACGCACGTCAACAGCCGCATTCAGGTCCATCTGGTTTACTCTACTCCCGACAATTTTCTGCACGATGATGTCTATGGCGATCTGGACGCCTGCTATCTGAGAAGTGAAGTGGCGGTGATGCTCGGCCGCGCACAGGAAGCGCTGGAGCAGAAGAAACAGGGTTTGCGCCTGATGGTCTATGACGGGCTGCGACCCCGCGCCATCCAATACGAGATGTGGCGCATGGTCAGGGGCACCCGGCGGGAGGCATACGTCGCTGATCCGGAAAAAGGGTCCATCCACAATTACGGTGCGGCGGTTGACCTCACCCTCGCCGATGAAACAGGCACACCGCTCAATATGGGTACCCCGTTTGACTCATTCGGCGAGGCCTCACAGCCTCGCTATGAAAAGCAAATGCTCAAGCAGGGTCGTCTGACCAAGGGGCAGGTCGCGAACCGGCAGTTGTTGAGAGAAGTCATGCGAGCAGCGGGGTTCAGCGGGATTTCCGATGAGTGGTGGCATTTTCAGGCCTGTGACCTGCAAACAGCGATCCGCCGTTACCCGGTGGTGGAGTTTCTGATGCCGGAGGAGATCGCCCTGAATTTACTGCGCCAGGCGGCCGACCTGCCGCGGGATCGCAACGGTTATTGCCTGCTGGTAAAGGGGTCGCAGAAGAAGATCTGCCTGATAAAGGATGATACCCTGGAGCTGGTTTTTGACATTGCCCTGGGGGCGGGCGGCCTGGGCAAGACGCGCGAGGGCGATTACAAGACGCCGCTTGGCGACTATCGCATAAAATGGATGGTGAGCAAACGAGGCCCCCGCAAGGAGAACCCCGGCGGGGTCGGCAGTTTCATCGTTGACGGTGAGACCTACGCGGTGCTGGATACGGAGCTGTTTTTCGGCGACCCCACCGCCATCACCGTCGAAACGCTGCCCGACGGTACCCGGCGGGTTTCTGAAAACATTTTTGACCGGAGCATAACCCCCGAAGAAATCGCCATCGCCCAGAGTGAAAAACTCTGGACCGATGCCTACGGCGGGAAAGAAGCCTATGTCATGGCGCTGGACTATCCCAATGCGATGGACCGGGAGGAGGGTAAAACCGGAAGCTGCATTGAGATTCACGCCTCGGTTAATCTGGACCGGTCGGGCTGCCGCGCTTACGGAGGCACGCTCGGGTGCATTGCGCTCTACCCCGCGTTTGCCAAAAGCATCTATGAAAAAGTTAACCCCGGAACCGCGGTGAGGATTATTGAGTAGAGGACAGAGGATGAGGGGAGAGGGGACAGGGGACAGGGGACAGGGACAAGAGCCGCTGCTGGTGCTGCTGGCGGGGATAGGCGTCAGCGTTTTAAGAAGGATGAGGCATTAACCGGGATTATTCCCATTCGCCGTTATATGAGGACGGGGCCAGAATGAATCCTCCCGGAAACCCGATGACATACAGGTGGGACACGGCTCAATGACCGGAACGGTGATGCGATAAATAAGCCCACCCTTGCTTCCCGGGGAGTAAGCGCCCGGTTACGATAATGGCCCATGTGCACACTCCGTGCTCCTCACGCATCACAGGCCATTACACCGCCGGAAGTACTTCTAACCCACGCTGATCTCGATTTTCTTCGGTACCGCTTTCTCCGCCTTGGGAAGGATGAGGGTTAAAACGCCATCGGCCATCTTTGCGGTAATTTTTCCCTGATCGATAATCTCAGACAGGGTAAACTGCCGGAAATAGTTGCCCACCTCATACTCCTTGTGGAGCAGTGTTTCTCCTTCCGCCGGCAACGATACCCTGCCATTGATGGTCAGCTGGTCATCCTTGATATTTATGTTCACCCCTTCTTTGCCGACCCCGGGCATGTCTGCCTGAACCGTAATCACCTTGGCGTCTTCATGAATATCCACCTGGGGGATAAACGTGGGCAGCCCTTTGGTCGACTCTCCCCGTCCCGTCGCCACCTGTTTTTCAGCTTTTTTAATTTCATCGGCTGTCATCGCGAATCCTCCTTTCATTCCTTACGACGTTTTAATCTCAATCTGCCTGGGCTTTGCCGCCTCTGACTTGGGCATGACAACAGTGAGCACGCCGTCCTTATATGATGCGGTTATGGTATCCGTGTTGATCTCCGCCGGGAGATTGATAATCCTCCTGAAGGTGCCATGCTCGCGTTCCCGCTGGTGGTAATTCACCTCTTTGCCGACCGGTGCAATGGTGCGTTCCCCCCGGATGGTAAGGGAATCTGATGTTGCGGTGATGTTAATTTGCTTCGGGTCAATGCCGGGCAGTTCCGCCCTGAGGTAGAGATTGTCCTTGTCCCCGGTTATATTGAACGCGGGATACACGCCGGCATAGAATGGTGTAAACCTGGTCCTCCCCATAAAATCGCCGAAAACCTGGTCAATCGCGTTTCGCAAGCTTCCCAGATCAGTGAATGGATCCATCGGATCCCGCCATCGTAACAGTGCCATGGTCTTTACCTCCTTTCGGTAGTGAGCGTTACACGTTGTTTGCTACCGGTTCTACATGGATTTTTTCTTGCCCAAACCATAATTACCTTTTGATTTGTGTCAAGCATGGCCGGGAAATATTTATTTGACGGAATCAATCCTTTTCAATTAATATGTCCAATTATGTGGAGTCTTCCCGCTAACCGAGTGGGCTTAATCATGGATAGGCAGCAATGGAAGCCGCTGCCGCGGTAAGTATGAGCGCGCCATACCGTTCAATCATCGTGGACTGACCTGACCGGAACAACATCGGCGAACAGAGGAGATTGAAACATGCGCAACGGATTCAATCGTCTTTCCACCTGCGGGATGCTGGCAATGGTAATAGCGTTTAATCTTGCGGCTTGTTCAATGCAGCCAAGCGATGAATCATTGACCCGGGCGGTTCAGGCAAAATTCCAGGCGGAGCCGCAATTACAGACTACCGCGATTCAGGTTGCCGTGTCGAAGGGAGAGGCCACCTTGTCGGGAGAAGTGTCCGATAACGCAATGCGCCGGAAGGCGGTTGATCTGGCCGGCGTAATTGAAGGGATAAAGAAGGTTAATGACGCCCTGAAGGTCATGGTTACCATCCCCGCCGGGACGGAAGTGCAGGTGACCATGATCGACCCGATCGATTCGCAGACAAGCCGGGTCGGCTCCCTGTTTCGTTCTTCTCTGCATGTTCCGATAAGATCAGGTGATCAGGTTGTTATACCCGGCGGAACGGATGTATTTATTAAACTGGTCCATGCGAAATCAGCAGGGAGTATAAAGGGATCAAGCGAATTGGAAGTCGTCTTAGACCACCTGGTGCTGGAGGGGGGATCAATTCCATTGAGCAGCGGCGTGGTGCGAGAGAAAGGAGCATCTCGGGGCAGGCAAACTGCGAAAAGAAGCGCCATTGTTGGCGGCGCCGGCGCAATCCTTGGAGGCATTGTCGGGGGAGGAAAGGGGGCGGCAATTGGCGCGGGTCTTGGAGCAGGCGGAACCCTGGCATACCAGGCATTGACCAAGGGTCCCGAAATTCGCATACCCGCGCAAACCAGGCTGGATTTTACCCTGGCCGATTCATTTAGAGTGCCCCAGCCTGAAGAAACCCGGTAAAATAGTCTTATTTTACTCTTTCACGCGGCAGGCGATAAAAAACCTCTTGCCCAATGCGTAAATCTCATGCTTACGATTAATTGGGCAAGAGGTCCGTCCGTTCAATGATACCCTATTCGGCACCACGGAAAATTTCTTGAGGAAAAAAGGGTGGGCAAGACGGCTAGCCGTATGCCGCGGGTATTATTAAAAGAGGGGTGACGCTCTTAAGATAATGAGTAACTGACCCTTCCAGAGGTATAGTCAATTTACCTGTTTAAGAGTGTTCCTCTTTTACAGTGCTGCAATTTTATCTGCCGATATCCGCACCACCTTGCCGTCTGCCATACAGCGATAGGAATTTCGTTACGTTTGGGTTCAGCAATCGCCTTCGCAACCGCCCCCTTTAAGCTTTTTCAGCCCGGTATGCCATTAAAAAAGACCGTGGCTTACTTCTTTTTTCATTATAGCTGCATGTCATTGAGATTGTTTCAAATAAATGGGATGCCGGGGCGGTTAATCGGCGGAAAGCCGGGAGAATGAAACAGTTTGCAAAAAACGTGGTAATCATGATAATGAAGCGTATTTATC
>CAYWLT010000139.1:0-8143 GCA_964459295.1 uncultured Thermodesulfobacteriota bacterium | reverse complement strand
CGATGCGACTTGAGGAAGACGGGAAAATTGTGATAGGCGGTCGGGGGGGTGAAGATGTCCTTGTTTAAAAGGGTTATCAAAAAGGAAGATACCATGCGCTCCTCGGTGAAGCCCTATAGTATGCCGGACATGTCTTTTCTTCCCCCCTCTCGGCGGGAGAAAGGCAGTTACCCTTTTTATTCCCTTTTGGATTCTGGAAAGCGCATTGAAAAGCTGCTACAAGAAATCACGGAGCGGGAGAAATATATCAGCCAGTTCACGGAGAAGTCAGACCGTTTGGAAAAAGAAGCGTATGAAAAAGGATTTGCCCAGGGGGAAAGGGCCGGGAGAGAGCTGGGAGAAAAGCGGTTTGATTCGGTGGTGCAGAGCTTCAAGGAGTCGCTAAAGGAGCTGAGGAGGATACAGGGAGAATGGTATGAAAAAAATGAGCAACACCTGGCGGAATTGGCTTGTGCGGTGGCACGCAAAGTCGTCCAGCGGGAAGTGAGCATCGATAAAACCATCATTTCGCGCATGATAAACAATGCTCTCAAATATATTGCCGACCATGAGGAGATCATAATACGAATCCATCCTTCCGATCTGGAGTATGCAGGCCAGCAAAGAAGTGAAATAGTGGAAGGGATGGGCGAAGCCCGGAATGTGCGATTCGAGGGCGATGAAAGTATCATGCGGGGGGGGGCCATTATTGAAAGCAAACGGGGGATTATAGAAACCGGTATCGAAAAATGCTTTCAGGAAATCGAGAATGCTTTCGCAGCCCAGGCCAAAGAAAACATTCAGCGGAAAATTGAAGAAGGCAAGCTCAAGCAAGAGTGCAGAGAGAAGATATAGCGGGGTTATATCGAATGCCGGATAAGATTCAATGGAACACATACCATAGCGCCCTGGGAAAAGTATCTCCGGTGACCTGCAAGGGGAAGGTCAGCCAGGTTGTAGGTCTCACCATCGAGGGCTATGGAGCAGGCTCATTTATAGGCGAGCTTTGTGATATTTATGCGCAGGAAAAGGATTGTCCGGTGAGGGCGGAAGTCATAGGATTTCATGATGACCGGGTTGTGCTCATGCCCCTGGGGGAAGTGCGCGGTATTGGGCCGGGAAGTCGTGTAATGGGTCTAAATAGAAGAGCCACTATCCAAGTTGGTGAAAAAATGCTCGGCAGGGTAATTGATGGTCTGGGGAATCCTATTGACGGAAAAGGACCGCTTCATGCGGATAGAGAGTATCCGCTTCATGCGGAGCCTGTCAATCCGCTCCGCAAAAGGAGAATAAAAGAGCCTCTGGATGTGGGGATTAAAACCTTAAATGTGCTTCTGACCTGTGGCAAGGGACAGCGCATGGGCATTTTTGCCGGGTCAGGGGTGGGGAAGAGTATTCTCCTGGGCATGATAGCCAGAAAGACCCGCGCGGAGGTGCGGGTCATTGCCCTGATCGGAGAGAGGGGACGGGAAGTCCGTGAATTCATCGAAAAAGATCTGGGCGAAGAAGGTTTAAAGCAGTCGGTGGTGGTGGTGGCCACTGCTGAACAGTCCCCTCTGGTGAGATTGAGGGGAGCACTCACTGCGACAGCCATTGCGGAGTATTTCAGAGACCAGGAAAGAGATGTTCTGCTCATGATGGATTCCATTACCCGTTTTGCCATGGCGCAGAGAGAGATCGGCCTGGCTGCCAATGAACCGCCGACAACTAAGGGCTATCCACCTTCGGTTTTTGCCTTGATTCCCCGGCTGGTCGAAAGGGCGGGAACCGGTTGCGGAAACGGCAGTATCACAGGCCTGTACACGGTGCTGGTGGAGGGCGATGACTTCAATGAACCGATCTCAGATGCGGTCCGGGCGGTTCTGGACGGCCATATTGTTCTTTCCCGGAATCTCGCAAACCGCAACCATTACCCGGCTATCGACCCGCTTGCCAGTGTAAGCCGCTCTATGATCGACATTGTATCCCGGGAACACCTGGAGCATGCCCGCCGCATTTTGGGTATACTTGATACGCATAGGAGGGCAGAGGACCTGATTAATATAGGTGCCTATGTTGCGGGAAGCAATCCTAAAATCGACTACGCGGTGAGCATGATTGATAATATTAATCGGTTTCTGCAGCAGGATATCAATGAATCGGCAACCCTCGAGGAGGGCTTGCACATGATGACACAGCTTTTTCAATGAGGTCATGACGTGTATCGGTTTAATCTTCAAGTGGTGCTGGATTACAGAAAACTCATTGAAGAAAGGTTGCAGATTGAGCTATCTCATGCTGAGCGGTCGCTGGAGCAGGCAAAGCAGGTGCTTTTTTCCTATGAGCGCAAGAAGAGCTCCTGCGCCGGCGAGCTCAAGAGGATAGAAGAGAAGGAGATCAACATCGATACTGCGCTTCTCTACAGAAATTACCTGAAAGAGATCAGAATAAAAATTAGTGAACAAAAGGATGCGGTTGCCAAGTTAAAAATAGATGCGGATAAAAAGCTGGAGGAATTGCTAAAAGCCTCTAAAAAGAAGAAGATACTGGAAAAGATCAAGGAAAAAGACCGGGCGACATACGTGATGGACCAGGAAAAAAAAGAAAGAATCATCATGGATGAGACAGGGATAAGGAAGTATCAAATAAGCATGTAATTTCAGGCTTCAGGAACCATACCGGGATTTTCTTCTCACCCTGGAAACACTATCATGTTGTTCGCAGACGGTTCAAAAACATCCGGATGCGAAGCGCCCGAAGCCCTGAGGGATGAGTTGTGCATGTGAGTATGCCGGATTGGCCGAGCGCTCCGCCAGGCAATAGCAAAGGATCCGCATAATACAACCGATAAACGCTTATCAACAGCCTGCCATACGGAGAGAAACCGCTACTTTGTACAGGTAAACGCGAATCGTGGAGAAGGAGTCGCAATGAACGCGTCAGTGACGATCAGGAAAGTACTTTCTTCGCAGAAAAAAATGGTACTGCTCTTCCTCTTTTGCCTGCTCTTTAAAACAGCCCTGGCCGGCTATTATTTGGTAAAGGGTGAATTATTTTCTTGCTTCACTTTCCCGGCCCAGGCGGTTGCGCAGGAAGAGAAAGCGGAAAGCACAACAAAAGGTGCGGCAGAAGAAACAACCGCTCCTGTCAGCGATGCTCAGGATTTGGAAATGCTGAGCCTGCTGCAGCAAAGGGAGGCTGAACTAGAAAAAAAGGGGGAGGCACTGAAAGAAGAGGAAAACATGCTACGCCAGCTCAAGGCGGATATTGAAGAGAGGCTAGTCGAACTGGCTCAGGCGGAGAAAAAAATCGAGCAGCTTATTCCGGCCGCAGAGGAGGAGGAAAATAAGGATTTGATCAAACTGGCAAAAGTCTTTGAGGCAACGCCTCCGGAGCAGGCGGGCCCCATGTTTAATAGATTGGATGTGGACATCGCCGCTAAAATTCTGCTTAAAATGAAGGGAAGGAATGCAGGAAAGATCTGGGGCTATGTTAATCCTGAGCAGGCGGTTAAAATAAGCAAGGAATTGGCCAACCTTAAATAATCCAACTACCGCCCGGTGCTTACTTTTGATGGAAAAATCCGCCATGATCAGGAAATTCTTTCATCTCACCTGGTAAAAATTACCCACAGAACGCACACGTTCACTCTGATCCATTCTGACCTCTGATCCCCTAAACTTAGAGAATCACTTGATTAATAGCAAATATGTGAGGCTGGCATACTACATGCTAGAGGATTGCTTGGTGCACATTTCTGCGGAAGAGAGGTGGATAAAATAGAAATTTCCCATGTAGAGATGAATTATAGCCGGCCGGGTAACCTCGCAATCTCAGCCCCATGCGTTGACAATTCTTTTTCAGCGATGCTATTGCAGTCGCCAATTGAAGAATTATCCTCCATCCAGTCGGATTACACCGACCGATCAGATAGTTTTGAAGGAAGTGCAAAGGGCGAAACAATGTCACCACACGACAATTCTCCTACCGCAGATCGCTCTGGCTCAGGAGAAAAAGCAAGGCCATCCCTGAAGTCCCCTCATCCATGGCAGGGGATTTCAAAGGGCGTTGATCTCGCCTCATGCCGGGAGCAATCTCCGGCTTCGAGAAAAAGGGCGATTGATCCGATTCCCAGCGCAGATGCCTCCTTAAAAACGCCCATCTCCCAGTTTGTGCCGGATCAGGTGGAGAAGAGCGAAATTGGCACAGTAAATGGCGTGCATTTGAGATCTGCCTTTTCGGAGCCGGTTCCGCTTCTTCCCGCGGCGGAGCTCGATATAGAGGGGCTTTCGGTTCTCGTGCAAGGTGCAGACTTTGTGGTCCAGGAGTCACTGGACCACGGCTTCTCGCAAAATGAAGCAGCACGGGGTGACACATTGAATCCCGGCGACGGGTATCCGGGCGAGATACGGGACCTGCTTTGCAATTTGGAATGTCTTCCCGAGGATGCAGAAAAGGTCGGGGAGCAGGCGGGACCGGGTTTGGCGGAGACAGCAACCGAATGCAAACCTCAGGGTGAACCCAAGAACCTGCAGCCGGATCTCTATTCGGAAGAATCGGGGAAGATGGGCGTATGGGCAAGTGACGGTGACTCCATGCTTCCCGCAGAAAGGGAAATGAGAAGCACTCTCCCTAATGGGATTAAGCACCTCGTTTTACAATTGGGACTTCCTTCCCGAGAAATGGAGAAAATATCAGGAGGAGACAATACCGCGTTTACCGGATTGACTAAGTTACTTTTTAAAACAGGTCGCTCCGAAGCATTTAGTAGTTCTTCGGTTATCGAACAATCAATTGCCCGGAATCTCAAACCATATTTGCCAACCCAGGGCGTTATCTCCGGGAATCCGGAAGATCTGCCCGCGGCAGGGAAAAACCTGGATACAGCCGTGTCTCCCAAGGAATGGATGACCACAGCACACCAAGAGACATTACATCTCTCTGATGTAAATATACCCTCTCTCATAGGCAAAGAAGACCTGAGAGCGGGAATAAAAGAATCCGGCGAGAGGCATGAATTCATGGTGAACTGTTTGGTAGGCGGGCAGCCGGCAGCAGAAGAAAAGGCTTCCGTCGTTTGTGAGCAGTTACCCTTGCTGAAGAGCCATGACGATGCGACCCAGAAAGTCGTGGAGCAGGTGGCAAGGGGAATAAGGATTCAGATGGAAAACGGTCAGGCGGAGGCGAGGATATCCTTGTATCCACCTTCGCTGGGGAAGTTACATATGCATATTGTTACCAGGGAAAACCAGGTGAGGGCCACATTTTTTGCCGAGACCACCCATGTTAAAGAGATTATCGAAAGTAATTTCCCCAGGCTGCGCGAGAGCTTTCTAGAACAGGGCATGAAAATAGAGCACTTCAATGTTTTTGTAGGCAATCAGCCTTCAGGCAATCAGACCGGTGGCTACGCCCATTCCCATGCGGGGATACACTGCCCGGGGCCGGGTGCGATACCGGAGAGCGCGGATTTTCCCCCTCCGGAGCACACGCTAGGAGAGGCGGCCCGGAATCATATGGTTGATTTATTTATATGAAAAGGAGAGATTATCATGTCGATCGTTAATCCTGTTAACTATTACGCAAATGCCGGCAATGATGGTGCTTCCGGGAGCAGCAACACCCAGATGGGCAAAGATGCCTTTTTTCAACTGCTGGTTGCACAACTGCAGAATCAGGATCCTTTCAAACCTATGGATAGCACTGAGTTCACCTCCCAGCTTGCCCAGTTCAGTCAATTGGAAAAACTCGATAATATGGGCACCACGCTTAAATATCTTCAACTGTATCTTTCGTCCTTAAACAATGCCCAGACGGTGGATTTTATAGGGAAGGATATCGAGGCCAGTGGAAATTCCGTTCAATTATCAGATAGGGGTTCGGTATCGCTCAGTTATGAATTGAAGGGGGATGCGAGTTCGGTGACGATCAGCATTTATGATAAGAACAAGCAGCTGGTGAGGACGGTTGAAGCAGGCCCCCAAAATTCCGGAAGACAGGAGTTGGTGTGGAATGGAGAAAACAGCGCGGGTAATAAGCTGGCTGCAGGGACATACACCTTTGAGATTTCAGCAAAAGATGCCGCAGGTTCGGCGGTCGAGGCCACTACCTATTTGCGCGGGGTGGTTACCGGCATAAGCTTTGAAGGAGGCGTTACCTACCTCGAACTGGGCGATCAGAAGGTAACCATAGGAGACGTGATTAAGGTGGGTGATAAGAAAATTATTGCGGAAAACGCGCCTAAATCAACAATGGATAAAACTATGGATGTTTTGAAGGGTATCAGCAATGCCATGCAAATGGCGGCTCCAATGGCGATGATGTTATATTAACATTCACTATAAGGAGGAAGGAATATGACGTTAAGTTCACTTTATTCTGGGGTGTCAGGTATCAATGCAGCGGGTTTTACCATGTCGGTTATCGGCAATAATATCGCCAATTCCGAAACGGTAGGATTTAAGGCCGGGTACACTTCCTTCGCCGACATCCTGAGTCAGAGCCTGGGCGGTACGGTCGGCGGAAACCAGGTGGGCCGGGGGGTAAATCTCACTAATATAGGTACCGTCTTCAGCCAGGGCTCTTTTGAAAATACGACCAACGGCACCGATCTGGCGATAGACGGTGATGGCTTCTTTATGGTAGCCGATGACACCGGTACTTACTATACACGTGCAGGCAACTTTTTGATTAATGATGAGGGCTATCTGGTGAATCCAAGCGGTTTTAAACTCCAGGGGTACGGTGCCGATAGCAGAGGGGACCTTCTCTCCACGGTTGGTGACATCAATGTGGGACAGATCTCTTCTGCTCCCCAGGTAACCCGCGAGTTTAGAATCGCGGCTAATCTGGATGGTGCTGCCGCTACCGGAGAAACCTACTCAACCACCATTACCGTCTACGATTCAATTGGTCAGTCAATCCCCCTTACCATTACCTTTACCAAGCTCGCAACCGGCAACGCCTGGGATTACGAGGCAAGCATTCCGACCGGCATGGGGACCGCTACCGGATCAGGCTCCATTGAATTTGATGACGATGGAAACCTGGCGATGATCGATGGGGCCGCTGCCGCCGCCGACAAGGATATCGTCATAGATTTGCCGGGCACCGGTGGCGCTGATTTTACCGTGCGATGGGACCTTTGGAACGATGACGCGAGCGCGCCGACCAGAGATGTAACCGGGTATGCCGCAGCCTCGAATACCACCTTTCTCTACCAGGATGGCTACTCCCCGGGTTCCGTCCAGGCAGTTTCCGTAGATCAGGATGGGCGGATTGTCGGGCTATTTACCAATGGACAGACCCGAACCTTGGGGCAGGTGCTTCTGGCTGACTTTATAAGTCCCTGGGGATTAACCAAGATGGGGAGAAGCCTCTACGCCGAATCGGCTAATTCGGGCCAGCCGACCTTCGGGACGCCGGACTCGGGCGGTCGGGGAAGGATTTCCTCCAGGTCGCTGGAGATGTCCAATGTGGATATGGCTTCTGAATTTGTAAAAATGATTACTACCCAGCGTGCCTATCAAGCCAATGCCAGGGTGATAACTACCAGTGACGAGTTGCTTGCAGAGCTGATGCAAATCAAGAGATAATCAAAATGGAAAACAGGAGGCTGCCGGAAAGCACTATCAATGCCACAAAAAGGCTTTCCGGCAGCCTCCCATAAAGCAGAAGGGCAGCATATACAAAGGAAAAGCGCCACCCACCGATGTTAGGGTGGCTTTCCTCGGTCTGATCGTGATCAGATCAGGTATGCCGAGCAGCAGTCAAGTTGCCCCTACAGGATTTCCCCGACCTGTCAGCGACAATTGCACCATCGTCATTCTCTCCGCTCGATTCTTCTATTCAAGCAGCGATTCTATTGCCTCCCCATCCATGTCAACAAGCGGTACCTGCACAGGATTGCGGTAAATGGGGCTTAATCAGGGGAGCGTCTCTCAAAATCCTCTTGCACCTCTTCCATGCCAAGTATGCCGGCTGACTCTTTCGCGAAGCCGGCTATTACCATAGCGTCTTTCCGAACCAATTGAGAGAGCCACTGACGTTCTACCGGTTCAGAAGAGTTGGTTGTGACTGTAAAAACACCCTCCCCGTCACCACCTATAAATAAAAGGAATCAATGACGCGCAATCAGTACTGTCCCAACGTTGTGTTAGAAACACCATTAAAACAAAAAACATAT
>CAYWLT010000138.1:0-8147 GCA_964459295.1 uncultured Thermodesulfobacteriota bacterium | reverse complement strand
GCACCATCTCGCCGCTCACGTTGCAATGGGTTAATACCGCGTCACCGCTGCCGATCAGCGCGGCGGCATAACCCGCCCTCCTGACACGCAGCCCCTTCAGGTGCTCAAGAAACGCGAGAATTTGTCCCTCCAGAAAGGATGAAATATCTTTTCCTTCAGCCCGGGCCCGCTCCGCCCAGGCCATGACTTTGCCGCTCAAATCTTTAAAGGCAAAGGTCGGGCGGGACTGCTCAAGTGCCCGGGCGGCCGCGCGGAGCAGGGAAATCACCTTCTCCGGCTTTCCACCCCTGTTTTGCCGGGCGGTGATGAGAAAGGCGTAAAACAGGGTCAGAACCTGTCCAAAAGCCCTGGTCTGCATCCCGCCGATTGCCAGGGCGGCGTCCCGGTAACTGCCGGCCTTTATATAGACCTTTTCCTCCGGAAGTCTTGTTTCATCCAGAATGTAGAAAACGTCGCCCTCGTCATATGCCGGCCAGGCCAGGGGAGGGAGCTCCATCTTCGTTTTCCTTCCAGCACGTTGTTGAAAAAGAAGTTTTCTCCAGGCTGTTCAAAAACATCCGGCTGCAAGACCCGCTAAATTCCGGGGAATGAGACGCACATGCGCATCCCATCACCTTTTTGTAGTGCATCCGGCCTCATCCCTTTACCTTCAATCCGTTCGCCGGCAGCAGTACGGGCGCGCCCGAGGACGCCTCGCTTATTCTGGTCAGAAACCTGGGTTTGACCGTCATGATCATGGAAGGCATGACGATAAGCGTGCCGACCGCGTTAAAGAAGATGAAAAAAGCCAGCAGCGCCCCCAGGCGCGCCTGCATCAGAATATCGGAAAACATCCAGGTGGCAATACCGATGGTCAGGGTCAGTCCGGTAAAGAATACCGCCTTGCCTGATGTGGTCATTGATCTGGTTAAGGCGTCCTGCAGGTTACCGCCGCTTTCCTTCATCTCGTCCATCAGACGTGACAAAATGTAGATGCCGAAATCGTCTCCGAAGCCGATGCCCAGAGCGACAACCGGAATCAGCTCACAGGTCAGTCCGACTTTCAAAAAACCCAGGATGCCGAAAACCAGAATGGTCCGGAAAATCAGGGGCAAAAACAAAAGCCATCCGGCGACGAGGCCGTATGCGGCCACCAGGCAGCAGAATACCAGGGTGGAGGTGAGCAGGGAATTGCCGCTGAGCATCGGCTTGACGATCTGGTTAACCGCGGCAAGCATGCCGATATTGCCGCCGGCATAGGCGAAGGATATATCGCCGCTCTTGTGATTGTTCCTAATCCACGCTTCCGTTTTGTCAATCAATGCGTTGATGGTGTCGCTTTTATGATCCTTCACGTCCACTTTTATGTTCGCATACTTGTAATCCGGGCTGACCACCGGATCAAAATCACCGGGGAAGGCGGTCAGTGAATATAAAAACAGGTATTCGGCTATGGTCTGGTCATTTTTCGGTATCCGGTATTCCCTGCGGTCGCCGGCAAACATCACCCGGTTCATATTCTTGATATATTCTACCAGCGACAGGGTGCGCCCCACCCCTTCCACCTCTTTTTCAAGATAGCGCTGCAGGCCATCCATCTCCTGCAAAGCGTCTCCGGCAATGAGCGCCTCGCTGAATTTGCCTTCAACAAAAATGTAATAGGGATCCGATGTCAGAAAATGCTCGCTGATAAATTTCTCCGCCCGGTTGTAGGGGCTGTTGGCATAGAGCAGGGCGGTACCCGGCTTTTTGTCACCCACCTCCAGCCGGTTGATGCCGATCAGGCTCAGGCCGGTCAACACAAAAAACACCACTATCACCGTCCACCGCCCCACCCGGTTAATCGCGATCGCGGCAAAATAGCCCAGGACCCGGTTGGTGATGGTCGGCTTCGCTTCCCGCAAAACCTCATAGCGCCTCGGCGGCTTCATGAATGAAAGCAGGCTGGGCACAAAGATGATGGTTGAAAAGAAAATGGACAGGATGCCGAAGCCGATTCCTATGGCGAGACTTCTCACCATGCCCAGGGGAACGATTAACAGGGTGAAGGGCGCGATACCGTCGGTCAAAAGACCGGTAAATGCGGGAACAAACAGGGCCCGCGATGTTCTGATGGCGGCGCGCTTGGGGTTCTTCCGGTCCCGGCCCATAAACTCATAGTACATCTTGATATACTGGACATTGTGGCTTACACCGAGCGCGAACACCAGGAAGGGGGCAAGCACGGTCGCGGGCGTCAGCTTGTAGCCGAAGAGCACGGTAATGCCCAATCCCCAGAGCGTCGCCATGGCCGAGGAAACAAGCGGCACGAACACCCCGCGCTTCGATTTGAAAACATTATACAGCACCAGGCCCATGGCCAGGATGGCCAGGCCGAAAAGCCAGCTCATGCGCGGCAGATAGAAATCAAGCCAGCCCTGCAGCACCGGCTGGCCCGCTATGTAAATCGCATGATTCTCATCCTTGTACTGCCCTTCAATCTCCTGCAGCAAGTGGAAAATCTCACGGCTGGAAACGGAAGATTCGAAATCGGCCTGGATAAGCGTGACCCTGAAGTCCTTGGAAACCATCGGACCATACACCATCGGGTTCACGACAATTCTCTCCCGCAGCAGCCCGATTTCCTCCTCGGTGCGGGGCGGATCATGCATGAGGCGGAAGATATTGAACCCCTCTTCATTGGCCTCCACATGCTTTACCTTCCGCGCCGAGAGCGACATGACCCTGCCGGTATTGATGCCCTTGGTCAGATAGAGCAGCCGGGTAATCTGCCAGACCTTCTCCAATGTCACGGGATTCAAAATGGTGCCGTTTTTAACCTCCAGGGCAATGGCAACCTGATTGAGGCCCCCGAATATGTCGTTGAGCTGGTGTTGCACCTTCAGATAGGGATGCTTCAGGGGATAAAAATCACCCAGGTTGGTGTTAAAAGATATGTCTTTTAAGTGATAAATAAAAAAAGCGGTAATGATGATGCACAAAGAGAAAAAGCCGTACCGGTATTGGATGAGGCCGTGACTGAACCATTTGACAAAATTATTGATCCTGTGTTTCATCGCTTTCCCGCCCAAACCGGGCTTCGTTGAAAATCAGGCTTCTTCAGGTGTCTGCTTCTTTGGTTTCTGTTTCTATGATGATGAAATAATATTAAAATTTTTATAGGATTTGCGGGAAAAATTCAAGGGTTTTTTACACATAAACATTTTATGCTTAAAATATATGTTCAAAATATTTTACAATGTTTATCAATAAGTTATACAGATTGATCGGAGAATGCCCAATCAGATCAGAAAAAAAGTAGTTATTTAACACAAAAAATTGCCATCCCGCCCCTCACAAGAGCTTGCCTTCAACAGTTCCCTTTCTTCCCGCTCCTTCTGGCCTTTTATTTGCTTGGGTGAAGAGTGCACCACATGCGGTGCCGCTCTGTGGCGGCTCGGAAAATTCGTCGAGTATATTCCATCAATAAAAAAATCAGAGATACATCTTCACCCTTCAGGCAAACCCCGTGATGTTTTATCGCAATCCACCGGACCGCTTTCATAAGGAAACCCCGCTGCCGGCGGAAATCATTGTTCCCTCGGCCGGCGAAAAAAAACATGTCACCGTGCTCATCTCAGATCTTTCCGGTTTTACCGTCCTCTCCCAGCGGCTGGACCCGGAAGAGCTGAATGAACTGATGGGCGGCATTTTCGGCGCAATGGATAAAATCATAAGCGCCTTCGGTGGATTCATTGAAAAGTTTATGGGTGACGCGGTGGTGGCCTTCTTCGGTGTGCCTGCCGCGCATGAGGATGATCCGGTGCGGGCCGTTTTCGCGGCGTTGGACATTCATCAGGCCATAGCATCGCTGCGGCCGCAGCCGCGAACCGCATCGGGGCTTCCCCTGCGCATGCACTCCGGCATCAGCTCAGGCCTGGTGGTAACGACGACTTTCAACCCGACCCGGGGAAACTACGGCATATCGGGCGACACCATCAACCTTGCCGCCCGGCTCCAGGCGCTGGCCCAGCCCGGCGACATCCTTGTCTGCGCCGACACCCGCCGGCAATCCGAAGGATATTTTGCTTTTGAATCTTTGCCCCCGGCCCGAGTCAAGGGCCGCTCCCAGTTGGTTGCCATCCATCGGGTGATTTCAGCGCGCGCTCATCCGCGCAAGCTGTACCCGCGCCGGGGTTTGCGCAGCCGGCTCATCGGAAGGCGGCAAGAGATGCGTCTGCTGTTCGAGGCCGCCGACCGGTTACAGGCGGGAACCGGATCGGTCATCGGCATCTGCGGTGAAGCCGGTACGGGCAAAAGCCGGCTGGTAGATGAATTCAAGTCGGCGATGCGTCACCGGCACGTACAGTGGTACAGCGGATACGCACACGATTATTCCCGAAACAGTTCCTTTGCCCCGCTCCGGGAGTTGCTCGGCACCATGCTGGAAATAAGCAAGGGGGACGCGGCTCATGTCATACGACAAAAAATCCGGGATAAGTATGCCATCGCCGGAGCCGAAAGCACATCGCTGGCCTCATTCCTGGGCAAGCTCGACCGCCTTGACCATCGGGAACCATCCGCCGCGGACCCTGAGATTTTGAAGTCACGCCTCTATGACGCCATGAGCATGCTGTTCTCCAGTGAAGCGCAGAGATCACCGGCAGTCTTCTGCCTTGAGGATATCCACTGGGCGGATCCCTCCTCCATGGAGTTTATCCGGCCCTGCGCCCACCTCCGCGGGCCCGCCCTCTTCCCTATCCCCCTCCGGCCGGCCTCCCATCTTTTTTCCCGCCGACATCACCCCATGCAAGCGCCTTCCTATCGGGAAATCCGATTAACCAACCTCACCGCCGAAGAATCGCGGAAACTTCTGGAATCGCTTTTGAAGCCATATTCCGTTCCGGCAGCGCTGGAGCGCTTCATTCTGGAAAAGGTTGACGGCAATCCCTTCTACCTTGAGGAGATGCTCCATAACCTGCTTGAGTCGAACGCCCTGGTGGCGAAAAAGGGGCACTGGCAGTTCACCGGACCGCTCCATGACTTGTGCATACCCCGCACCGTCCAGGGGCATGTTGCCGCCAGGATTGACTGCCTGCCGCCCCGGGTCAAACGGGTGCTGCAGGTGGCGGCAGTCGCCGGCAAGCATTTCTCCCGCCCCATGCTTGCCGGATGCATTGATGATCCGGCGCAACTCCCCGAACACCTTGAACTTCTTGAACGGCATGACCTCATCGGACGCATAGCGGAACATCCTCACTTCCGCTATGGCTTCAGGCATGACATCATCCGGGAGGTGGTATACAAAAGCCTCCTTAAAAAGGAGCGCCGGGACTTGCACCAGCGCCTGGGCATGGTCATGGAAGAACGATTTACGGACAGCCCGGATGACGCGCCGGAGATACTCGCCTTCCATTTCAAACACGGCAAGTCGCCGCATAAAGCCATCCGTTACCTCATCCAATCCGCCGGAACGAGTCTGCGACAATACGCGGTGATTGAAGCCCACCGGTTCTACCGTGAAGCCTATGACCTGCTGACCGCACCCGGGCGTCTCACTCCACACAACACCGGTGAGCTGATTGACCTGCTTAACCGCTGGGCCCCGGTTTTTTATTTCCGGGGAACCTTCGGGGAGCTGGAGACGCTTTTCCGGAGGCACCTACCCGAGGCGGACACGCTTGATGACCTTGAGAAGCGCGGTATCTATCATGTGTGGCTGGGTGCAAGCCTGTGGGGAATCGAGCGGTTCGGAGATGCCTACCGCTTTCTGCGCAAGGCGCTCGAGCTGGGGGCGCAGGGCAACAGCCGGCTGGTCAACGGCTATGCCCACACCTGGCTTGCCTGGACCTGTGTTGATCTGGGACGCATGAAGGAAGGCCTCGAACACGGAAAAGAGGCCAGGAGGCTTTTCGCCGGTGCCGCCTGGGAACACTATCCCTATTTTCAGTCATTCGACTCTGATGGATATGCGTACTGGGCACTGGGGGCGTGCGCCAGGGTCAGGGAGTCGGGTGAAAAGCTGCTGGCACTCGGGCGCACAAGCTCAAGCATCCGCGGCATCACCTGGGGCAACACCGTTGCGGCGTGGGGTTTTATGGGCGAGGGTGATTTCTCCTCGGCCATTGAACGGACGAAGGCGGCGCTTGCCGCTTCAAAAGACCCTCTCTACACGCAATTTCCCCGCCTCTCACTGGGCATGTGCTACGTCCTGTGCGGAGAGCATCAAAAGGCAAAGGAACTGCTGGAGGAGGTCCTGGAGTTTGCCCGCACCATAGGCTGCCGCTATCTCGACACGCCGGCCCGGTGTTTTTTAGCGGTGGTGCTGACCGCGGAAGGCCGCTTCGGCGAAGGTATGCGCATGCTTACCGGTGCGCGGCAATGGTGGGCGAAAAACCGGGCCTTATGGCGATACACCTTTTCGGAGCTTATTGTCGGCGATATTTATTCCGCCCTTGCCCTCCGGACAACCCCGGTTCCCTGGATACATATCATAAAGAACGGCTGGTTTCTCGCGAAAACCCTTCCCTGTGCCGGTCGGAACGCGGCGCATCATTACCACAGGGCAATCGAGCTGGCGCACCGGATAGGCGCCGGGGCTATCGAAGGCCAGGCCCATCTCTCGCTGGGACGATTTCATAAGGCCCGCAAGGAATACCGGAAGGCGGTTGAGTGCTTTCTCGCAGCGCGAAGCCTTTTCAAAGCGTGTGAAGCAGGCGTTCTGTTTGGACAGGCGGAGCGGGAACTTCGGTTGATGGAGGGAGACAAGAAAAAGTCGTTGCGCGTGTAAAGTAACGCTTTAAATTGTGGCGTAGGCTTTTCTCTAACGCAGGAGCGGCCGCCCCGGCATGTTTTATAACCAAATATCCATGCCTCTTGGACAGCGACCGCGATAAAAATTTTAATACAAAAGCAAGGTCATTCTGCAGCTTGACCGCAGAATCCAGTTTTACCTCCGTATTTTTTGTTGGATCCCGCGAACCGGTCGCGGGGTGACAGGTAGTTATGGCGGGTCATGCTCGGTCATGGCCGCATATACCCGTGGAACGCGACGGCACACATCCCTCCAACTTCTTTTCGAATCAATGGATGAAAATGAAATTTTGGATTTCTTGCCTCAAATTACTCAAACACCCATTATAAAACCAGCCGGTTATTCCCGCCGCGCCTTTTGGGACTGCTGAACGCTTACGGCCAGTTTCTTGAGCAACCGCTGCAGCTCCTTTCGCTCCTGGGGGGCTAATCCCTTGTTGATATTCGCCACGATGTCCTTGTACCGGGGCAAAAAGGTCTTGTAGTGCTCGTATCCCTTCTCGGTCAGCAGCGCCTTCACCACCCTCCGATCACGATCGTCCCGTTTGCGATACACATACCCGTCCCTCTCAAGACGGTCAATGATGCCGGTGACATTGCCGCCGCTGATCAACAGCCGCTCAGCCAGCTCGCTTAAGGGCAGGCCCCGGGTTCGTCCCAGGCAGGTTATTATATCAAACTGCGGGACGGTTATCCTGTCCTTGCCGATCTGGTGCTTGATCTCATGGTATACAACATTAAAGGTCGTGGCCAGACGGATCCATAGCATGACCTCCGCGAAGCCGGTGTCCTTTTTCATTGACCGTTCTAATCTCCGTGGATGATACAGCTGTTATTTAATCCTATATCGCCGGGCGTGTCAAGGCACTTTACAGGAGGCGGACTTAAATAAGTACATTGCAATCCCCACCCTCGTAGCAACTTAGATATTTAAGGGCGTCCCCCTTCTTTCAGAAAATGCGTTCAAGATGATAGAACGAACGGTCTCGTGGTCCTTGGCATGGGCAAGCACGGTCACTCGATCCCATCCCTGCAGATGGGTTGAGCCTTTGGGAACCACTATATTCTTGTCTCGGGTTATCAGGATAATCACCGAGCCGGCGGGAAGCCGCAAATCAGCGATGGCAGGTCCGATGGCGCCATGCGGGTCCGGCAGATCGATCACCATCAGATCGAAGTCGCTTTCGGCCATGGTAACCAGTTCCACGTTGAACAGGGGCTTTGGCCGCGCGGGGCAAGTGAGGTTGAGCAACCGCGCCAGCCACCCCAGGGTGGAACCCTGGATTGCGATGGACAGCAGAACGGAAAAGAACACGAGATTAAAGACCTCCTGTCCGATGGCAAGCCCGGCCGCCGCCGGATAGGTGGCCAGGACG
>CAYWLT010000137.1:0-8171 GCA_964459295.1 uncultured Thermodesulfobacteriota bacterium | reverse complement strand
TCCATCCCCGACCTCTGCCTGGGCACCGACCTGATCGCCGGGTTTCCCGGCGAAACGGAAGCGCGGTTCCGCTCGACCTGTGAGATGCTGGAGTCGCTCCCCATCAGCTATGTCCACGTTTTTCCCTATTCAAGAAGAGAGAAGACGGCGGCGGCTGATTTACCCGGCCAGGTTCCACAGCAGGCCATCAAGGCCAGGAGCGCGGTACTGCGCGGCATCGGCATAAAAAAACGAAGGGCCTTTTATTCCGCCTTCGTCGGTAAAGAGCTCAACGTGCTGGTGGAAGGCGGCACGGGCGGGGCGCCCGGACAGGTGCGGGGCCGGTCCGCCAACTATATTCCGGTCGTCTTTGCGGGACCGCCCGGCCTGCGCAACTGCGAAGTGCCGGTCCGAGCCGTCCGGATTGAGGGCGACTTGGTGCGGGCGGATTACCGGGATTTGCCGTTAAACACATGACAGGGCATACCGAAGGCCTTTGCCACCGCCGGGTTGGTCAGCTTCCCCTCGACCAGGTCGATGCCCCGGGTGATGGCCGGGTTCTCCCGCGCGGCGGCATGGTAACCCTTGTCCGCAATCTCGAGGGCAAAGGGAAGGCTTTCCTTGGTTAAGGCAAGCGTTGAGGTTCGCGGCACCGCGCTGGGCATGTTGGTTATGCCGCAATGCACCACGCCGTCAAGAATGTAGAAGGGCCGGTCGTGCGTGGTGGGCCGGATGGTTTCACAGCAGCCTCCCTGATCAACGGCAACATCCACGATGACCGAGCCGGGATGCATTTTTTTCACCATTGCCCTGGTCACCACCTTGGAGGCCCTGGCGCCGGGGCTTAAAAGGGCGCCGATCACCACATCCGACTGCGTCACATCATGCGCCACTACACGCGGGACAGGGGGCTTGACTTGCACGCGTTTACCCAGCATGTCCTGAAGCATTTTAATCCGTCTTTTGTCAATCTCCAGGATGGTGACCCGCGCGCCCATGTCCGCCGCCGCCTCCGCCGCCCGCACGCCGGTGCTCCCCCCGCCCACGATGGTCACCCGGGCGGGAGACAGGCCGGGAATGGCGCCGAGCACAATGCCCTTTCCGCCATTGCGCGATTCAAGTCCTCGTGACGCCAACTGCACCGCCAGATAACCGGCGATTTCACTCATTGCCCTTAAAATCGGCAGGCTTCCGTCGGCGAGCTGGACCGTCTCGTAGGCAATGCCGACGATTCCGCTCCTGAGCAGCGATACGGTTAAACGCTTATCCGCCGCGAGGTGAAAGAAGGTAAACACGATCTGACCCGGCCGGGCCTGCGCAATCTCCGGTACCATCGGCTCTTTGACCTTAATGATCATGTCCGCTTTTCGCCACAGCTCTTTCGGATCCCGTTTTATAATCGCCCCCGCCTCTCTGTAAGATGCATCAAAAATGCCACTGCCCGCGCCGGCATTATGTTCGATCAATACCCGGTGGCCATGACGTATCAGGCGTGAAACCCCGTCAGGGGTCACGGCAACCCTCATCTCTTCCGGTTTGATTTCCCTGGGGACCCCTATAATCATGCGTCGCTCCTCTGCAGTCAGGTTAATGATCCCGGCACGCGCCCGGTCATGCCGTATGGGTGCGCGGCACGTCTGTCGAAATGACCCGCAAACGGTTGCGAATTATCTACATTTACG
Source organism: uncultured Thermodesulfobacteriota bacterium (assembly GCA_964459295.1). Classification (GTDB taxonomy): domain Bacteria; phylum Desulfobacterota; class WTBG01; order WTBG01; family WTBG01; genus CAZWCD01. The sequence goes on along the minus strand of CAYWLT010000137.1, from coordinate 6,510 downwards.
CAGCGGTTGTCAACAAGTATGTGCAATCTGCCGCTTCGCGTCACCGGGCCATGAAAGGGATGGGGGCGGGAGTAACTTTCAGCCGCCACGCCATCTTCTTCCAATGACAGATTGCGGCACAGGCGGGACACATTCCCTTGCGCCTGTTCCTGAGTCGATCCTGGCGAAGCATGGCCTTCCCCTTCCTCTTCGCCATGTAACCGGCGCGCGAAACAATTGAGGGAAAATATAGCTTGACAAAGTCAAAAAAATAATTCTATATTGCAGGGTTATTAACTTTGATAAAACGGATATGGGGTCATGTTTGAAAATCTAACCGACAAACTGAACCAGACCTTTAAGCGCCTGCGGGGGCACGGCAAGCTCAGCGAGCAGAACATTGATGAGGCGCTCAAGGAAGTCCGCATTACCCTCCTCGAGGCTGATGTCAATTTCCGGGTGGTTAAGGGTTTTATCGAAGGCGTCAAGCAGAAGGCGCTGGGCCAGGAGGTGCTGAAGAGCCTGACCCCGGCCCAGCAATTTATTAAAATCGTGCGGGACGAGCTGATTGCCCTCATGGGGACGGCGGAACACCGCCTCTCCCTGTCGGGGCAGGGCCCCCAGGTCATCATGGTGGTGGGCCTGCAGGGTTCGGGCAAGACCACCACCATCGCCAAGCTTGCCCGCCTGGTGCGGGGGCAGCACCACAAACCGCTCCTGGTCCCCGCGGATGTGTACCGCCCCGCGGCCATTGACCAGCTCACCACCCTGGGAAAGCAGCTCGGCATCGAGGTGTTCGCCTCAGATCCAAGACAGAAGCCCCGCGTCATCTGCCGGGACGCTCTGACGGCGGCCCGCATGAAAGGATTCACCGCGGTGCTGATTGACACGGCGGGAAGGTGGCATATCGACCAGGAGCTGATGGAGGAACTGGTGGAGATCAAGCGGGAGACAACCCCCCGCGAGATACTGCTCATTGCCGATGCCATGACCGGGCAGGAGGCGGTCAATGTTGCCGCCCGATTTGACGAGCTTCTTGACATTGACGGCGTTATACTGACCAAGATGGACGGCGATGCCCGGGGAGGCGCCGCCCTCTCCATCCGGGCGGTCACCCAGAAGCCGATCAAGTTCATCGGCACCGGGGAAAAGCTGGATGCGCTTGAGATCTTTCACCCCGAAAGAATGGCATCGCGCATCCTGGGAATGGGCGACATCCTCTCCCTGATCGAAAAGGCCGAGGCCACCATCGACATCGAACAGGCGGAGGCCCTGGAAAAAAGGATACGCAAGGATGGATTCACCCTCGAGGATTTTAGAAACAGCTTTCAGCAGATTAAAAAAATGGGGCCGCTGCAGGATGTGCTGGGCATGATCCCCGGCTTCAACCGCAAGGCGCTCTCGTCCATGCAGATCGACGACCGGCAACTGCTCCGGATGGAGGCGATTCTCAACTCCATGACCATCCGGGAGCGCTTGTATCCCTCCCTGCTCAACGGCAGCCGCCGCAAGCGGATCGCCGACGGCAGCGGCACCACCGTGCAGCAGGTCAACCAGCTGATCAAGCAGTACATGCAGACCCGCAAGCTGATGAAGGGCTTCAGCAGGGGAAAAATGAAAAACGCAAGCAGGCTGTTATTCAACCCTTAGCCATGTGTGAGGTGCAAAAGAAATGTCAGTAAAAATCCGATTAGCCCGTTTTGGCGCACACAAGAAACCTTTCTACCGCATCGTCGTTGCTGATGCACTCAGCCCCCGCGACGGCCGGTTCATCGAACGGGTGGGAACCTACGATCCCCGCAAGAACCCGCCGGCGGTCACACTGAACCAGAGCCGCATCGCCGAATGGATCAAGCGGGGTGCGCAGCCGACCCAGACGGTAAAACAGCTCCTGCAGAAGGCGGGGGCACGGCCGGCGGCAGCGGCTAAAACCGAGTAACCCCTCACCGGCCTTTGCCGCACGCTCACCGCACATGCGCTGCTTTTCACCGGGACAGTCCACGCGCGCCTGTAGAGGAGGATACCGAGATGAAAGAATTGATTGAGTACATCGCCAAATCGCTGGTTGATCATCCTGAGGAAGTCAAGGTGACTGAGGTGGAAGGTGAAAGAACATCGGTTATCGAGTTGAGCGTTACCAAGGAAGACCTGGGGAAAGTAATCGGCAAGCAGGGAAAAACCGCGCGGGCCATGCGGACCATATTGAGCGCGGCCTCCACCAAGGAAAGGAAAAGAACCATCCTGGAAATAATCGAGTAGGCGGACCTTGTTTATTTGTACCGCTGCATCAGCTTCACCATGATACAGTTTACCATTATCACCCTGTTTCCCGAGATGTTCGGCGACCCGTTTAACGCAAGCATGATCAAGCGGGCACGGGATAAAGGACTGCTTACCATCGAAGCGAGGAACCTGAGGGATTTTTGCACCGACAAACACCGGGTCACCGACGATCTTGCCTACGGCGGGGGCGGGGGAATGGGGATGAAACCCGAACCCCTGGTTGCCGCCATCGAGGCGATGCAGACTGCGCATCCCGGAAGCAGGACGGTGCTGATGACCCCGCAGGGAAAGCGTTTCACCCAGCGTGATGCGGTCCGGCTCGCCGACTGCACCTTCCTCACCCTGGTCTGCGGCCGCTATGAAGGGGTCGACGAGCGGGTGCGTCATTTCGTGGACGAAGAGATTTCCATCGGCGATTACATCCTCACCGGCGGCGAACTGGCGGCCATGGTGGTGATCGACGCCGTATCCCGGCAGATTCCCGGCGTCATCGGCGACGGCAGCGCCCTGGCGGAAGAGTCCTTTACCCGGCCCTTGCTGGAGGCACCGCACTATACCCGTCCCCGGGATTTTAGAGGGTTGAGCGTGCCCGAAGTGCTGGTCTCCGGCAATCACGCGGAGATTGAGCAGTGGAGACGTGAGCAGGCGATGACCAGAACCAAGGAGCGAAGACCGGATCTGCTGTCTGAAGCGTACTGAAATACCGAGTTGAGATGAGGAGACAGGACCATGAGCATTATGGAGCAACTTGAAAAGGAACAGATGAGGACCGACCTGCCTGCCTTTAAAACGGGCGACACCCTGCGGGTGCACGTGCGAATCCGCGAGGCGGACAAGGAAAGGATCCAGGTCTTTGAAGGCATTGTCATCAAGAACAAAAAAGGCGGATCCCGCGCAAGCTTTACCGTCAGGAAAGTTTCCTACGGTGTCGGCGTCGAGCGCATCTTCCCGCGCCACTCTCCGATCATTGACCGGATCGAGGTGGTGCAGCAGGGAAAAGTGAGACGCTCGCGCCTCTATTACCTGAGAAACTTAAAGGGAAAAGCGGCTCGGATCAAGGGAAAGGTCGAAACCGCCTGAGCGCCGGACGCCCGCACAGGACAACCCCTTCCAGGCATTGCCTCCTGAAATGCTTACGAGCGACATCGCGCCGGAACGCATTCTCTACAGCAGGGGATACAGGCATGTCGCCGGCGTCGATGAAGCCGGCCGCGGTCCCCTGGCCGGTCCGGTAGTGGCCGCGGCGGTCATTTTACCTCCCGGCCGTCCCTTCGCCGGGGTCAACGATTCAAAGAAACTGACGCCCCTCCAGCGCGAGAAGGCCTATGCCGGCATTGTGGGAGGCGCGCTTGCGGTCGGCATCGGCATCATCGACCACGATGAAATCGACCGGACCAATATCCTCAAGGCCAGTTTGAAGGCCATGCACCGCGCTGTGACGCAGATCACCTGTCCGGTCGAGTACATACTGGTCGACGGCATCCATCCCATCCCACATCTCACCCCCCAGACCGCCGTGAAAGACGGAGACCGCCTGAGCCTTCCCATCGCCGCCGCTTCCATAATCGCCAAGGTAGTCCGCGACCGGATGATGAACATCTACCACCAGCACTATCCCTGCTACAACTTTGCCGACAACAAAGGATACGGAACGCGCGAACACCGCGCGGCCATCCAAAAATATGGCTACTGCCCGCTCCACCGCAGGACATTCAGGGGAGTCAAGGAACACCGGCCGGGCCGGTTTTAACCGGCAGCCGTTTTCCACGGGATGCGCAACGGCTCAAAGGGAGAGGGCTTTTAATGCCACCAATCAGATGGACTCTCTTCAACAGCATTTCGGGCACGCTATGACTGAGCTGCGACAGAGCCTTGGCAAAAAGGGAGAGGACCTGGCGGCCGCCTACCTCAAAAAAAGGCAGGGGTACAAAATTTTATTCAGGAACTACCGGTGTGTTTTCGGAGAGATGGACATCATCGCCAGGGACCGCGACGTGCTTTCTTTCGTCGAGGTAAAAACCCGGGCGACCGGCGCATTCGGAAAGCCGCAGGAGAGCGTCAACCGGCGCAAACAGCAACAGCTTTCCAAGGTTGCCCTGCACTTTATCAATAAACACAATGCCCACAACCTGAAGGCCCGCTTCGACGTGGTGGCGGTGTACCTGCTCCCCGAGGAAGAGCGCATGGAACTGATCAAGGACGCTTTTGAGCTTGCCATTACCTGACCGGCTGTTGAAAAACACCCGTTTTCCCTACATTCTCCCCATCACAAAGCATGTTCCGATCAATGTCGATTTCTGATAAATCCGCTTGACATCTTCCTTTCATCTTCATATACTCGCCCGGAAAAAAAAACAGGCTTTTCGCACCGAAACTGCCCATCAGAAAAACCAGACTGCCTGCGTGATAAGGAGACCGTACTAATGAACACAGCAACAAACATGGGATCTCTTCAGATTGCGGAACTGACGTATTTTCTCTGCGCTGTCATCTCTCTAGGCATTGCCGTGATCATTTCGATCCTGTGCCGCTTCCTCGCAGCGAGTCGCTCTGAAACGGCAACGAAAATTGATTCATCCAAATAACGCAAGAAAGTTAAATTAATATGCCTCAATTCGATATTTTATATCTATTTCAGGGTATTGCGACCATGGTGCATGGCGACCCGATGATCACCTTCGGCCGGTTTTTTCTCATTGCGCTGGGATTTTCCTTTGTCTATTTTGGCGCCAGGGATATTCTCGAACCCCTGATCATGATTCCCATGGGATTGGGGATGGCGACCGTCAACGCCGCCGTGCTTTTCCTGACGGCCAACACCATGGGAACCATCTTCGTAGATCCCATGGTCAGCGATACGGCGCAATTGATGGACATCCTGCAGATCGACTGGCTTCAACCAATCTACACCTTTACTTTCAGCAACGGCCTCATTGCTTGTCTGGTCTTCATGGGAATCGGCGTCATCACCGATGTGGGCTATCTCATGATGAAACCCTTCACCAGCATGTTCATTGCCATCTTTGCCGAACTGGGCTCAGTGGCCACCCTGCCCATTGCCGTCAAGATGGGCCTGACTCCTCAGGAAGCAGCAGCCATCGCCATTGTCGGCGGGGCGGATGGTCCCATGGTACTGTTTACTTCCCTCATGTTGGCAAAGCATCTCTTCGTCCCCATCACCATCGTCGCCTACCTTTATCTGAGCCTGACCTATGCCGTTTACCCCTACATGATCCGGCTCCTGGTTCCGACAAAACTCCGAGGCATCAAGATGGACCTCAAAGGCATCCCCAAAATCACTCCGGGTGAAAAAATGGCTTTTGCCACGATTACTTGCGTCATACTCAGCCTACTCTTTCCGGTGGCGGCGCCTTTGTTCCTCTCTTTTTTTGTAGGCGTCGTCATCAAGGAATCGGGTGTAACCCGCTTTGTAGAATTCATGGAAAACACCGTTCTCTATGGTTCGACCTTCTTCCTCGGACTGCTCCTGGGGGTCCTCTGCGAGGCAAACACGATTTTTAATCCCAAGGTGTGGATTCTCCTTTTTCTCGGCAGTCTGGCTCTTCTGCTCTCCGGTATCGGCGGCATTATCGGCGGATATATCATGTATTTTTTAACCCGGGGAAAATATAATCCCGCCGTGGGCATTGCCGGCGTCTCCTGTGTGCCGACGACGGCCAAGGTGGTCCAGAAGGAGGTGCGACTGGTCAACAAGCATGCGATGATCCTGCCTTTCGCCATGGGAGCCAACGTTTGCGGCGTAATCACTACGGCCATTCTCGCTGCCATTTATGTGACCCTGCTGCGATGAACCCGTTTCAAGCAAAAAAAGGTTATTGGCTGACAGGCATGGTTGTCGCGCTGATCGGCGTGGCGGCCGTTCGCCTCATTGCACCCGGATTGAGCGGAACTACGGGTAAAGCGATAACGCTTGCCGGCGGTATCTTCTCGATGGCGGGGATTGCCGTCATCGCCCTCGGCGTAAAGAGGCGGGCGGAAGCGGAACAAGGTGCTGCCGAATCACAGGCCTGCGCCCCGCCCAGGCGATGAAATATTCGGTGAATGACAAGAGAATGAATAATTAGCAGCGTAAGCAACGCAAGCGCGTCGGTCACGGTAATGTTTTTCATGTTCCCTTCCTCATTGCAAAACCAGCGGTGCGTAGCGGCACAGGATGATAAAGATTGTTAAATAGTCAGTAGTGTCCCAACGTTAATCGAAGAGGGACAGCTGTTTACAGCGATGTTC
>CAYWLT010000136.1:0-8192 GCA_964459295.1 uncultured Thermodesulfobacteriota bacterium | reverse complement strand
CGCTGCCTGGAATTTTTTCATCGCCCTTTCCTCCTTTAGCAACTTTGTTTTTGCCTCGGTCCCTTTTTTACCTTGACTCTATATATATAATGTACCGAGCGTTGTCAAATGCAAATCTCGACGAGCGGCCCACCCGTGGGCCCGCTGTGCCCGTTCGCCTGTCGCTCTTCGTGCTCTCCCTTTTACTCTTCGTGGGCTTCGTGGTTGCGCGCACGGAGCCGCCGCCACGCCCGCAGCGCCAGCAGCAGTTTTTGTGCCCGGGTGGTGCCGGCACGCCGGGTGAAAACATCATAGTTGCTGCGGCGGATGGCGTCATGGATACCGCGATATACTTCCAGCGCGATCATAATGCCCCATCGGCCGTTCCTGAGGCGGCGCACCCCGCTTACCGCATCCCGGTAATACCCTTCGGCACGTTCCATCTGGAATTTCATCAGCTGCACAAATCGCTCTGATACCCGACCGGCTGCAATATCATCCTCGGTTACCCCGAAGCGCATCAGATCCTCTCCGGGAAGGTAGACGCGCCCCCGGCGCCAGTCCTGCCCGACATCGCGCAGGCAGTTGCTCAACTGCATCGCCACCGCGAGGCTGTCGGCCCGGGGAATAATGTCAGCAAGAAAAAACGGGGGCCGCGCCCCGAGGATGTAAGTCATGGCCCGGCCGACTGCGATCGCGCTTCCCTCCATGTATGCCAGCAGTTCGGCGAAATGCTCATAGCGGGTGACGCTCAGGTCCTGGCGCATGGAGCGAAAATAGGGAACCATGGTCTCCTGTGGGATGCCGCATGCCAGGGCGGTATTCAGGTAGGCCCGCATGACCGGGTGGCCGCTGCGCAATGTTTCAAATGCCTGGCGGTAGGCCTGTTCCCAGTCTTCAATGGCGGTTTTGCTCGATACAAACCCTGGATGCGATTCATCCACCCGGTCGTCACCGACACGCAGGAATGCATAAAGGGCCTGCACGTGGTGAAGAATCTCGCGCGGAAAAAAACGGCCCGCAAAAGAAAAATTTCTGCTTGCCGCATATAAGACCCGCCGGCACGCGGCATAGTCCCCAGGCGTGGCCACAACCGGGATGGTTGCGTTTTTCACGGAGCGCGTCATTATAACCGGGATGGTCTCAAGAACCCGAACCTTACGAACTGAAGACGGACAGCATCATGCAACGGCGATACCGGCGGTGGCCAAGGGGTATGTCCGAACCGGTTGAAAGAGTCACCGCCGTTCTACCGGTTCAGTAGTAGTTGTGGCGTCAAAAGTCCCTCTCCCTTGAGCCACAAGATGGGTGTTTTTCAACAGCCTGCTACGCCGGATACACACTCTTGTCCAGAATCTCCTCCACGTGAAAAACATAGGCGGTCCTCCGGGGCCACTTCGCGGGATTTTCACCGTGGGCGGCACAGGCGACCCGGTTGATAAACTCCCGCACCAGGCCCGACTTCTGCACCTCCACCGTGCAGTTTACCTGAAAGTGCGTTCCGGGAGGATAATAATAAACAATGGCAACCTTCTTGTTCTGCCGGACATTATCCCAGGTCTTTTTCCCGAATCCCTCGAGGGTACCAAGCACCTCGAAGTTCACCTTCCGCATCGCCTCGTCCCGGTCAAGATAAAGATGCTTAAGCGAGTGCTTGAGTCCGTCAACGATAAATTCCGGGTTCGGCGAGTACACCCACCCCTGACCCTCATAGCCGGCACCCGTCCGCTCTTTGGTTTTTTCCCACCGCCAGGTGAGAAACTGATCGTAGGCCCCGATCGCTTCCTGCAGGTACTGTTCCTGCAAGACATAGCCGACACTTTTCACCGCGCCGTTGGGCACCATGTTTTGATCGCAGGTAATCATCACCGGGTTGTTCCGGGTAAGCCCCAGGAACACCTCGGCGAGCGGCTTCTTTTCACCCTTTACCCGCTCCAGGTAGTCTTCCCTGAGCCCGAAATAAAAGTGAGAGAGAAAATCATCGCTTAATCGCGCCATGATTACAACACCTCCTTTGGGATAACCATATAGGGCACCTCTAAAAATTCACCATACAAATTCTCTGTCATTCCCGCCCCGCATCAAGTGCAGGGTAAACTCCAGCGGGAATCCATAAAAATTAACCATATGGATTCCCCGATCGCGTCGGGGAATGACAAGAAAATGAATAATCAGCGGTTCCTCTTATATCATGGAATCTGCGGCAGGTAAAGCATTAATTCCCTCGAGGCTCATATATGCCGGCTATTTTCCGGGGCCATCGGACGTCTTCCCGGAACCGATTTTGCTTTGCGCCGGCGATTTCTTGTTAGCGCTCGATAAAAACAGCATCAACACCGCCAGAACAGCCATCACGCACAGCACAAAAAGGATCTCCTTGTGTGAAGCAATGTACTCCATCATGTTTGAATCCTCCGCTTATAGTCGTTTACCGCAACTTTAATGAATGCGCCGGCAATGATCGCACCCCCAACAAAATAAGCTGGCCACTTCCCATCTCCTGCCCAAGCAGCTCCCACGCCCAGCAAAATCGCAATAATACCGCTGCTGATGCAACTGCCTACAATCAAGTCTTTTAACGTCGGCATCTTCACCACTCCTTTCAATGAATGGGTGTTGCCTTTCGCCTCGTTTATTGCTTGATGAACTTTGCTGACAGCATAAGGGATCCTACGGCAATGATGGCGCCGGCGATGAAATATGCCGGCCACCAATTACTCCCTGACCTGACCGCCCCGATACCCGATAAAACCAGCACAATTCCGCCTCCTACTGCAAGACCCAATATTATTTCTTTTAACGATTTCATCTCTGGTCCTCCTGCAATGTAATGAATGGTTGTTGTGAGCCGCTGACAAAGCACGTGGAACCTTACTCCGGACAAAAGAAAAGACCGCCATCTGGATTTTCAGATAGCGGCCCGACTATCAATACCTTTAACCTCTGGAAACAAGCGCTCCCAGACCCGTTGTTACTCTCTATCAATGAACTGCATGGCGGAAAAATGGACGATTAGCTCATAAGTTTCCTTTCATTCCCTTGCGCGACCATCCGGACAAAAGAAAAGACCGCCATCTGGATTTTCAGATAGCGGCCCGACCATCAGCAGATTTAACCTCTGGAAACAAACGCTCCCAGACCCATCGCCATCGTATTCAATTGTCTTCGTGGCCTATGCAGCCTTGATTGTGATAAAGTATAAAATTTATTTTATCTTCTGTCAAGAAAAATATTCAAGGACGGCCGGAGTAAAGATCTCAGCGCCTCTTCGATGGGTTGCGAAGGCCGCCCGCAGGATGCACTCTCCGCTGCCCACGCGCGTCATGCGCCATGAATCCGGCATGATGATCTTCTGCATTAACCCACCCCCATTTCAAGAACTTTGTTGACGGCCTTTGTCCATCCTTCCGGCCCGATGCCGCCAGCCTTGATGATATTTCCGCCGGCAATCCCCGGCTCATAATCCCCATCGGGTTTCTGCACGGCAAAAGGATAATCTACCTGCTCCAGCATGGGCAGGTCCGTGCGCATGTCCCCGACCGCAGCGGTCACCACGTCACCATACTGCCGGCGATATAATTGTATCAACCATGCCACCGCCCTTCCCTTATCACTGTTTCCTGTAATATGAAAAAATCTCCCCCGGGCGCAGCGCAGTCCTTTTTCTGCGATGGCGGCACAAAGTCGTTGTCGTTCCCCGTCACTTCCTTCGAATATAAAAGGCTCATCAAATTCGCGCGCCTGCGACATCACGGCTTCCGCTCTATCCAGGCCGGTGAGATTCATCAACTGCTCCACCGACATATCCCCGAAGCCGGTGACCTTGAACCCTTGTCGCTTCAAATCGTGGAGGGCGCTTCGCAGGTCAGCATATGGCGCTCCAAGCCGGATAAGAAGGTACTCATCCGCATTTTCAGAGGCGTGGCCCGGCGTGTTTGCGTCAAACGGGAAATATGCGCTGGGAATATAAATCCCTCCGCCGGTTTCGGCAATGAAGGGATGGTGATTCGCCATCTTCCGTCGGTACCACTCGATTTCCTTCCTGGTTTTGCTTGAACAAAAAACCAGCGGCACCTCTTTTTGTCGTAAGCGCTCCAGGCCCGGCAGGGCCTTGGCAAAAGAATAGGTATTCAGGTCAAGCAGGGTCCCGTCAAGATCGGTAAAAACAATTAACTGCTTCATGTGCCGGCTTCCTCTGCGCGATCCACGATGATCACCTGAATATCCATCACATTGGTGCCGGTCGGGCCGGTGACCAGCAGTCCGCCCACCTGCCGGAAAAAATTATAGGAGTCGTTCTCGGCCAGATACGCTTCCGGGTCAAGTCCTGTGGCCCGGGCCCGTGCCATGGTTTCACCATCCACCAGCGCTCCCGCCGCATCGGCGGAACCGTCCTTGCCGTCAGTCCCTGCCGAAAGCAGGGTAATCCCCGGCGCATCCCGGATCTCCTGTGCGAAGGCAAGGGCCAGCTCCAGGTTCCTCCCCCCGGTTCCGCCGCCGGCAACCGTGACGGTCGTTTCCCCGCCGCTGATCAGACAGACCGGGCGCTTCATGCCGCGTGCCCGTTGAGCGAGCCGCCTGCCCGCCTCACGCGCTTCTCCCGTCAGCTCGGCGGTGATGATTTCAGCCGGATACCCCAGATGTGCCGCTTCGGCGCGAGCCGCCTCCAGTGCTGTTTTGTTGCTCGCAATAATAATATTATCCACCCGGTTAAACATTGCATCACCTTTCTTGGGGGTCTCCGGAATCAGGCCTTGTGCGCCCCTGGCGAGGAAGTGCATCACTGAGGCCGGCACGGTTGCAGCAAGCCGGTATTTTTCCATCACCTGAAGCGCATCGGTGAAGGCGGATTCATCAGGAGCAGTCGGTCCGGAGGCAATGATATCGAGATGGTCGCCCACCACATCGGAAATGATGAGCGAAACCATGCGCGCGGGCCGGGCAATTTCTGCCAGTCTCCCTCCTTTAACCCTTGAAAGATGTTTCCTCACCGTGTTAAGCTCATTTATAGCGGCCCCGGCATGCAGAAGCAACCGGGTAACCTGCTTTTTCTCGCTGAGCGAAATACCTTCATGTGGCGCGACCAGCAGCGCCGACCCCCCGCCGGATATAAGGCAGATAACCAGGGTATGTTCATCGCCGTCTTTAAGCAATTGAACAATTTCAGCAGTACCCGCTAATCCGTTTTCATCCGGCACCGGATGACCCCCTTCATACAGTTGCATCTTTTGCAATTGATGTGTATCCCGGCAGTAGCCGCGGGGGGTGATAACGACTCCCCGGCCGACGCGATCACACAACAATTCTTCCACCGCCGCGGCCATGGCGCAGGCAGCCTTGCCGAAGCCGGCTACGCACAATGTCCGATAGTCTTCCTTTCGCAGGAGGTCTGAGAGCGTGTGCTGATGGCGCAGCACCGCCCGGCGGGGATCCGCCGCTTCCAGGGCGGCCCAGAATATTCGTTTCGCTGTTACCTGCCGGCCTTGAAGGCACATAATCGTGTATACCTGCCGCGGAAGGTTGAATGTTGAAGGAAAATAGTATATGCTAGTCGCAGATCGTTGTCAATTAGGCAGACTCCAGTCCTTGTTCAGTGATTGATTCCGGCATCGGGAGAACCATGATGGATTATTTCACCGCCTTGAGGCCTTACACCAGGAAACGGATTGAGGAGATCGAAAGGGCTGATATTCTGGTGGGCATCCCCTGCTACAACAATGAAAAAACCATAGCCCACGTGATCCAGATGGTAACCCATGGACTCCATCGTCATTTCCGTGACCGCCAATGCGTCACGCTGATTGCCGACGGCGGATCAACCGACGACACGCGCGAGGCGGCAAAAGACCTCGAGATCAAACCCTGGCAGGAAAAAATTGTCTCCATCTACCGCGGGCCGGCGGGAAAGGGATCCGCCCTCCGCTCCATTTTCGAAGCGGCCAAACGGCTCCAGGTGCGGGCCTGCGCGGTGATTGACTCGGATTTGCGAAGCATCACCTCCGACTGGATCAAGCACCTGATCAACCCGGTCCTCGAAGGAGGTTACGAGTTTGTGGCGCCGGTGTACACCCGCTACAAATATGACGGAACGATCACCAACAACATTGTGTACAGCCTTACCCGGGCCCTGTACGGCAAGCGAATCCGGCAGCCCATCGGCGGCGACTTTGCTTTTTCACAGCACATGGCCGAAATGTACATCGAACAGGATGTCTGGCAGACTGATGTCGCGCGCTTCGGCATCGACATCTGGATGACCACCCTGGCGATCACCAAGGGCTACAAGATCTGCCAGGCCCGGCTGGGTGTCAAAATCCATGACGCCAAGGATCCTTCCGAAAGCCTGGGGCCGATGTTCCGCCAGGTGCTCGGCACCCTGTTTGTGCTTATGGAACAAAATGAATCCTACTGGAAAAAGGTGAAGGGAAGCGCGGCGGTGGACACCTTCGGGCCTGAGCAGCTGATTGAACCCGAGCCGATCAAGGTGAATTTAGAACAGCTGATTGACAGATGTCGTTTGGGGATAAAGCAGTTCGGACCTTTGTACCGGGAAATCCTCTCCGATGATTGCGCCAGGGAGCTGGAATCGGTCCGGAAGCTTTCCTACAGAAAATTTTCCTTCTCCGTGTACATGTGGGTTTGCGTGCTGTATGAAATGGCGGCCACCTATCACTCATGGCCCCACAACCGGCAGAAGCTGGTGGAAATAATAACCCCTCTTTATTATGGCCGGATCGCTTCCTTTATCAAACAAACAAAGGACATGTCCTCCTTGGAAGCGGAAAAACTGGTGGAGGAACAGGCGATTGAGTTTGAAGAGAACAAGGATTATTTGATCAGCCTCTGGGACAAAAAGAAAGACGAGAACAAGGAGTTCACCGGCCATGAGCAACAGGCCTGAATTATATAGCAGGCGGTTGAAAAACGCCGATCTGATTTGTGGCTCAAAGGGAGAGGGGCTTTTGAACCGCCTGAAGAGGTTACTTTTTCAATAGCCGGTTAGCATGATGCTACCAAAAGGAGGTGCGGCATGGCGGATTTTTTTCAAAACGGTGAAATAACCAATCTTCATCGCCTGAAACCCGGCAATACCGAACGCCTGGAACATGAATTGGAGGGATTTACCAGGAACCGCCCCATTGCCCTGGTGCTCCCGGCGCTCTACCAGGATTTAAAGGCGGCGCCCATCAGGGACATTCTGGACAACATCGCCCGGGTAAAATACTTAAACGAGGTGGTACTGACCCTGGGACGAACCGACAGGCAAGGTTTTGCCGAGGCTCAAGAAATGTTTTCCACCCTTCCCATACAGGTCTCCATCATCTGGAATGACGGAGACAACATCCAGGACCTGTATCGCTGCCTGGAAAAACAGGGGGTTTCAGCCGGGGGAGACGGCAAAGGACGGTCGGCGTGGATGGCGTACGGTTATATCCTTGCCCGGGGAAAAAGCGACGTGATCGTCCTGCACGATTGTGACATTGTCAACTATGACCGGGAGTTATTGGCACGCCTGTGCTATCCGGTGGCCAACCCCAATCTCGATTATGAGTTCTGCAAGGGCTACTACGCGCGAGTGACTGACCGGCTGCACGGACGGGTAACCCGCCTCTTCGTAACACCCCTGATCCGTGCCTTGAAAAAGATGTTCGGCTTCCATCCCTTTTTGGAATACCTCGACTCGTTCCGCTACATTCTGGCAGGAGAGTTCTCCATGCGCGCCGACCTTGCCCGCATCAACCGGATTCCGGGAGACTGGGGTCTGGAGGTGGGGGTGCTGGCTGAAGTGTACCGGAACTGTTCGCTGCGAAGGATCTGCCAGGTGGAGATCACCGACTTTTACGAGCACAAGCATCAGCCGCTTTCCGAAAATGATCAGACCACCGGGCTCAACAAAATGGCCATTGATATCGGCAAAACCATTTTCAGGACCATGGCCAGCATGGGCGTCTATTTCCCCTCGGGATGGATCAAAACCTTGAAGGCCACCTATCTGCGGACCGCCCAGGACTTTATCGCCAAGTACAGCCATGACAGCGAAATCGACGGGCTGCACTTCGACCGCCACCAGGAGGCGGTGGCGGTGGAGACGTTCGCCAAGGGTATTAATACCGCGTGTGAGGAATTCGAGCAGGATCCTTTCGGCGCGCCGCAGATACCCAACTGGTCACGGGTCACCTCGGCCATACCTGATTTTTTCGATCGCCTGATTG
>CAYWLT010000135.1:1788-8212 GCA_964459295.1 uncultured Thermodesulfobacteriota bacterium | reverse complement strand
ATGCAAAAACCCTCCCTCCTCTCTTTTGAATTTCTCTACCAGCTGTTTTCGCTCATCATCAGCGTTATCCTGGTGCACGCGATTTACGTGGGAATCATCTGGCCCGCGGCGGACTCGTTCCTGGCCGAGCAGGCGGCACTGATGCAGCAGGACCCTTCCTACGTGGTCAAGCAATCGCTCTTTGTGATATTGCGTGACTACGAGCAGGAGGCGTGCTTCGTGCTGATGCTCTGGGCACTGTCCATCATGATCTATAAGGGCATTGTCATCAACCGAAACCGATCCCTGCTGCAGGAAGACCTGATACCCATGGCGGAGGGCATGAAAATATTGCCGGAGGACGTGCACGACATTTCCCGGCAGATTCAGTCGTTGCCTCCGGTCCAAAAGGGAGCCCTGCTGCCCCGGGTCCTCCTTGCCGCATTGCAGCGCTTCAGTTCAACCCGCAACATCCAGGATGTGTCCGATGCCACCAATGCCTATTGCACCTCGGAAGGAGACCGGCTGGACTCGGAGCTCTCCCTGATCAGGTATGTTCTCTGGGCCATTCCCTCCATCGGCTTCCTGGGCACCGTTCGGGGCATCAGCCTGGCGCTGGGCTATGCCCACCGCGCGGTCGAAGGCGATATCTTTGATGTCACCAAAAGTCTGGGGACCGCCTTCAACTCAACCCTCATCGCCCTGCTCATCAGCCTGGTGCTGATGTTTTTTCTGCACCAGCTGCAGCTGATGCAGGAACGTTACGTGCTTGATACGGAAACGTACTGCGAAGAAAAGCTCATCAGTCATCTCCACGCCCGCTAGGAGCATCCTCTATGTCACTGCTGGGAATCGAGCTGAGCGACGCCGGCATCATGGCCGCCGCAGGGGATCCGCCCCGCCTTCTCCCCATCGACGGCACGGAACCGTCAAGCCCCGGATTCGCCTTGCAGCTCAATGATCAGCTACTCATGGGATGGGATGCGGTAAACCGGTTCCGTTTCAACCCGCGCTCCTACACCAACCGTTTCTGGGACGAGCTGGGCACGGAACCGATAAAGCAGCCGGGGTTGGAAGGAAAAACCTGCGCGGAGCTGGCATATCATCACCTGCTGAAACTGCGGGACAACCTCACCCACGCGGGAGAGGATGCGGTCATCGCCGTTCCCGGTTATTACACCCCACACCAGCTGGGCATCCTGCTGGGGATCGCCCATGAAGTATCCATATCCGTCAAAGGATTTGTTCCCATCGCGCTGGCCGGGTCGCAGGCGCCTCACCCCCGGCATCCCCTTCTGCACCTGGATATCCACCTGCACCGGATTGAAATAACCCGGCTGGAGCGCAACGGCCACCTGGTCCAGAAGGAGGTGAAGACCATCGCCGGCAGGGGTTTCAACTATCTATACTCCGAGTGGGTGAGAATGGTCGCCGACGAGTTTGTGCGGACTACGCGCTTTGACCCCTTCGATAAGGCAGCGTATGAACAGGATCTGTACAACCGTCTTCCCCGGGCGATAGCGGGCCTGCAGCCGAATGCGTCATCGACCTTTGTCTTGCAGGCGGGGGCGCAAAGCTTCCGCGTGCCCCTTACCTATGATCTTTTTTCTCAAAAAACCGAAACTGTGTTTTCAGAGGTGCGGCGGCTCATCTCCGATATGGCGTCAGGGGCCGGCACCCCTGAAAAGGCCCCGGTGCTACAGATCACCCATCGGGTGAGTCACCTTCCCGGTTGCAGGGAAGCCCTGCACAAAATTCCCGACCTTACCGTCATTCAGCTTGCGCCGGGCGCCGGCGCCCTGGGGGCAGTGAGCCTGGGGGAACGATTTGCCGGCAGGCGGAAAGAACACGGCGTCACCCTTGTAAGCAGCCGTCCCTTGCCGGATGAATCGGCCGGCGGCCATGCCCCCGTTCCGCCCGGGCACGGCGGAAAGCGGCCCACCCATATCCTCTCCGGCGATTATGCCTACGCCATCACCGCCACCCCGCTGATCATCGGTCAGGAAAGCCGGGCTTCCGCGGCCCCGCTGCGTATCAGCCGCGATCCCGCGGAGGTCCGGCAGCGCTGCTGCATGATTAAGCAAGACGGCAATCAGGTGGTGCTGGTCAATGAGTGGCCGGCGGGCACCCTGGTGAACGGCCGGCTAATCATTGAATCATGCACCCTCATGCTGGGCCAGACCATCCGGGCGGGCACACAGAGCGATGAGCTCAAACTGATCGCGTGCGCGGACGCTGATGAAAAAGAGAACCGTAACCGTATTTAGCATCTCCTTCATTGACTGCATTACCTGCGGCCTGGGCGCCATGCTGCTGCTCTTTGTGATTGTGAACGCCAGGAGCCTGGCCGGCCGGAATGAGATCACCTCCGACCTCCGGGGTGAAGTTGACCGTATGGAACAGGAGGTGCTCCAGGGGAAAAAGGACCTGGTGGAAGCGCGCAACACCCTGGAGCAGATCCGGGAAGATCTGGTGAAAACCGAGGGTCTGTCGCGCCGGGTTCTGGAAACCATTACCCAAAGGCAGTCCGAGCTGGCCGGCTATGACAATGATACCCTTGCCTCCCGCGAACACATCAACCGCCTGAAGGCGGACCTCAAGGCAAAGGAGGAAGCCCTCAAACGGCTCGAAGGCGGGAGCACCTCCCGCGAAGACCGCGGCGCAAAGATACGGCATTTCACCGGTGAAGGCGATCGCCAGTACCTGACCGGCCTCAAAATGGGCGGCCAGCGCATCTTCATTCTCGTCGACACCTCCGCCAGCATGCTCGATGATACCGTGGTGGGCATCATCCGCAGAAGAAATATGGCCGACGCCGACCAGCGAAAGGCCGCCAAGTGGCGGCACGCGGTGAAGTCCATCGACTGGCTGACCACCCAGCTTCCCCTCACCGGTTCGTACCAGATCTACAGCTTCAATGAGACCGCTTCCCCCGTCCTCGACGGGACGGCGGGAAAGTGGCTGGACGGCAACAATGCCGCGCAGCTCAATGAGATCGTCAACCGCCTGCACCTGATGGTGCCGCAGAACGGAACCAGCCTCATCAATGCGTTTGACGCCATGCGCGCCATGTCACCGCCGCCCGATAACATCTTTCTGCTCACCGACGGTCTGCCGACCATGGGGAAAGACAAGCCCTGGGGTAAAAAGGTATCCGGGGAAAAGCGCCTGGCCCTGTTCAACGAGGCAATTCGCCAGCTGCCGCCCCAGGTTCCGGTAAATATAATTTTATATCATATCGAAGGAGACCCGGCCGCCGCCAGCGCCTGCTGGCGCCTGGCCATGGCCACCGGCGGGTCCTTTTTCTCCCCCTCGCGGGACTGGCCCTAACCGTTTGGGGAGATGCGACAGGAGAACAATCGTTTTCTAACCGGCTGTAAAAAGGCTCAAGGGGGAGGGGCTTTTGACGCCACAACCATGTGTCTTTACGCTTACAGCACGACCCGGTGCCTTCGACTTGAACCGCAGACAGGCAGCTTTGCAGGGGCTTCGATACAGGCTGTTGCCATGCGGGTCTGTTGGCCAAAATTAAAGAGATGCTGCCGTTCTACAGGTTCCTAATAATTTTGTTGTGGCTAAAAAGCCCCTCCCCTTGAGCCTTTGAAAAGCTTGAGGGAAAAAACTTTTTCAACAACCTGCTGGACAACGGTAGGAGCGGCTTTCTGCCGTGATTATACCGCGCCTGAAGGTGCTCCGACGGGCGCACAAGTTTTGTGCGTTACCCAATTCGAGAATGATGAAAACACGACGAAGAGATCTCGAGATATTCAGCCTCTCCTTCCTGGACTGCATCTGCTGCGGATTCGGCGCCATCATTCTGCTCTTTGTCCTGTCGAAATTCGGCCAGCCCATCAAGATCGAAGAAGTGCGGCAGGACCTGACGGCGCTGCTGGCCAAGCGCGAGGAGGAGCTGTTCGTCATCCGGGGTGAAGCGCAGGTGCTCAACCGCGAGCTGGAAGGGCAAAAAGAGCAGCTCTCACGGGAGAAGGAAAGCCTGGCGCGCTTGCAGGGCGATCTCTCAAGGCTGCAGGGAGAATTTGCCGCCTCCAAGCAAAACGCCGCGGTGCAGAACACCATTGAAGGCAGGCTGGCCCAGGCGCTGCAGGAGCTAACTGAAGAGATGAAGCGGCTTCAGAGAGACCGGCCGCGCCGGCCGGACGGATCGGTTGGAGGCATCCCGGTTGACAGCGAATACATCATATTCATCATCGACACCTCGGGGAGCATGCAGCGCAATGCCTGGCCGCTGCTCCAGAAAAAGCTCCGCGAAACGCTTGACGTCTATCCCCGGGTCAAGGGCATCCAGGTGATGAACGATGAAGGCACCTACCTATTTCCCGAGTACCGCGGCAGATGGATCCCCGACACCCCCAGCCGGCGCAGGGTAATCATCAACACCTTAAGCACCTGGACCCCCTTCAGCAACAGCAGTCCGGTGGAAGGGATCAACGAGGCCATTTCCACCTATTATGATCCGGAGAAGAAAATCGGTCTTTATGTGTTCGGCGATGAATTCTCCGGACATGACATGCAGGAGGCAATCGACACGGTTGACCGGTTAAACAAGGCGGACCGCGCCGGGGCACGGCGGGTCAGGATTCATGCGATAGGGTTTCCCACCGTGCTCAAGGACACCCGCGACAGCATGAATACCGGGTACCGCTTTGCCGCGCTCATGCGCGTCATCTGCCAGAGAAACGGCGGCACCTTTGTGGGGCTTAATACCACCCGGCCGTAGTTTCCGACCCATATAATACGACAATAGATTTGTGGCACCCCCTCACCCTACCCCTCTCCCGCGGTGGGAAGCGGGAAATCAACAATTTTCATGCATGATGGTGCCCCGGAGGGACATGGGGGCTTAATACAAGAATGGCTCCCTGCAGGGCAGGAAGCCATTCTGTCATACGATACTTTCACCAACCTTGTTACGGTTTCTGTACCGAAGCTCTCAGTAACGCCATTTGCCGCCGGAGAACGAGAAGATCTCGGTCACCGGGCATTCCTGATAAAGTTTGAATTGGCCGTTGATCGCCTCTTCATAGGTCCTGGCCCGGCTGACAAAGGTCTGCTCCTGATAATTGAGTATCCCGATATAGGGGGTCTCCCTGCAATCAGTCTTTTTAGTCCTCGCGGAGTAGGCTCTGCTGTAACCGGTATATTCAGCAACAAAGCCATCATCGACCTGCTTGCAGACCACGGCCGCCTTGTTCTTTGCCTCCCGGCTATAGAGATTCTCCATCCAGTGCTGATTAAAAAGCTTGAAGCTTACCTCAGCATCCTGGACTGGATCCGCCGCGTAAAGCGCGGGACCCGGCGAAAGCACGCTCACCCAAACAACCGCTGCACAAACAGCCCAGAGGTGCTTCATACGGCCGCTCACTCGCCATTCATGACTTTGAATTCAACCCGGCGGTTCATTTCGCGGCCCTGGCGGGTTGCGTTGTCGGCAACCGGGTTCGCCATGCCATACCCTACCGTGCTCAGTCTGTCGGCGACAATGCCCTTCTCTACCATATATGCCTTAACTGCCTCCGCCCGCCTTTCAGAGAGACGCAGGTTATAGGCCTCGGTCCCGATGTTGCAGGTGTAACCCTCAACCACAACCTTCTTCTCCGGATGCTTTTCCAAAGCGGCAATCCCTTCATCCAGGATTGGATAGTACTGCTTTTTAATGACCGCCTTGTCGAAATCGAACTGTATTCCATTGAGCACGATCTTTTCAACCACCTTGGGTGGGGGGGGCGGCTCTTCCGCTACCGGCTCGGGAGCAGGGGGCGGAGGAGGCGGAGCTTCTTCCTTGCACACGATTGCTCCGATTATTCCACCAACCAGCGCACCTGCAGCCACGCCGACGGCAGCGCCTTCCGCGGTATCTTGATCACCCTGGTGACCAACCACCGCACCAATGCCGGCTCCCACCGCCGCACCGGCCGCCGCGCCGGCCGCTATGCATTTGGCCCGCTTGGACGCAGTGGAACAACCCGCCGCCAGCGCAACCACCAGAATTAAGACCATTAACCTTGTTACCACTTTCATCGTACCTCCTCCTTTCTCTTCGTGCTTTCAAAGTTAAACATCCTGTTTGTCACCTGTTATATACAAAACCTACCCTGTACCTCTCAGAAATAGCATCACCTCCTTTTTATCCGCCGAATCGGAATTTTAAAAATTCCATAACCTGCTCAATCCACCTATTCCGTCTCCGGTTCCGCCTCCGGTTCCGGCTCCGGTTCTTGCATCATCGGTATCGGCGCAGCTTCTTCCGCAGTCTTTTCTTTCGTTCTGTCCATAAGTTCAGCGCCTTTTTTCTGAGCCTGCTCCGCAGCCGCACCTACCGCTTCCTTAACTTCTCCGCCGGCGGTCTCTACCGCTTCCTTAACTTCTCCACCGGCGGTCTCTACCGCTTCCTTAACTTCTCCACCGGCGGTCTCTACCGCTTCCT
>CAYWLT010000135.1:0-1688 GCA_964459295.1 uncultured Thermodesulfobacteriota bacterium | reverse complement strand
TAACTTCTCCACCGGCGGTCTCCACTGCCTCTTTGGCCTCATCCATCAACGGAGCCGCTTTCTTTTCAACCTGTTGCTCCATCGCCGGCTTTGGTGCTTCTTCAGATTTCTTGCAGGCCGGCACGCCGATCACCAGCGCCAGAAGCACGGGAACCACAACCAACCATCCGCTTCTCATAACCCTACCTCCTTTCAAAAATGGATAACGCTATCGCATCACAACCTGTATTCCGCTCCAGTGCATATATAATTACTTGTACCAACACTTATAATGCTATTCATAAAAAATGTCAAATAAAACTAAGCCGCGCATTGTTTTTTATGGTCTTGTCTCCTATCGCAACCCGCATACCCGGGCGAAGAACCGTATGCCCCACCGGCAATTTTTGTTTTTGCCGGGGCACCGGAAATTCCCCGCGGCATGTAGCGGTCAGTCACCGCACCGGCGAGGGCGATGGGCTAACCGATTGACAATGCAGGAAGTCTGGTATATAAAAAAGTGCGCTGGGTAATTGTAGGTGCGCAGGGATCGGCAACCTGATGAAGAGCGGCACCGGTATGCGCGGCAAACACTGGATCGTGAATCGCATGATCGCAAAGGAGCTCAAGCGGATATTTCCCGCATACCTGTCCGGCAGGCTTATTGATATCGGCTGCGGTGACAAGCCATTGGCAGGGTTGGCGGCACCCTATGTGAGCTGCCATGTAGG
The DNA here is from genome assembly GCA_964459295.1 of uncultured Thermodesulfobacteriota bacterium. Lineage (GTDB taxonomy): Bacteria > Desulfobacterota > WTBG01 > WTBG01 > WTBG01 > CAZWCD01. Next base: position 978 of record CAYWLT010000135.1, on the reverse strand, counting down.
AATTGATCACGCTGAAACCCAGCACCGCAAGAACAACATTGATATTTTTGCGCCGTGCTATGACATTCCGGTTGATGATGCATCGTTCGATTGCGCCCTCTGCACCGCCGTTCTCGAGCATTTAGAGGAACCGGGAAAAGCCATCGCCGAGTGTTCACGGATTCTGAAGCTCGGCGGGGTGGCCATCTGCACGGCACCGTTCATCTGGAACCTGCACGAGGAGCCTCGGGATTTTTTCCGATTCTCAAAATACGGGCTGGCATACCTGTTCGAGACAAACGGATTTAAAATCCTCGAGCTTAAGGCGCTCGCCGGGTTCTGGGTAACCGGTTCCATTGCGCTTACCCATTACCTGTGGAAGTTTCGAAGAAAAAAAGGCTGGGCATCCGTGTTCAAACCTCTTTTTACGCTTATACCGCCTTTCACCCTGATGATTCAGGCTGCTGCATACCTGCTTGATCATCTTGATAAAAGAGAGGAATGGACCTGGATGCATCTGGTGGTAGCCCAAAAAATCGGCACCGGCGCTGCCTAAACCGTCGCGTCAGCGGGAAGACGGGCGAAGCTATCCTTCCACCATCAATCATTTCTTCACCCAGCACAACACCATGGAAGTCATTACGCTACCGGGACGGGACATCTGGGATAGCATTGTGCGGAACACCCGACACGCCACGTTCTTCCACTCGCCCGCCTGGATAACCATTCTCGAAAAAACCTATCCGGGGTACCGCAATAATACCCGGGCATTCATCTTTGAGAACGGATCCAGGGCGATCCTCCCGCTCATGGTTGAACGGGGGCGGGGCGTTATCTTCAAGAAGGTCAAGCACCAATCAATGCCTCTGGGAGTATACGGGGGGATAATTTCCGCAGCGCAGTTGTGCGCGGACGAGCGTCAGGCCATTTTTCGCCACTTCACCGCTTCCGATATTCACGACCTGAAGTTGGTCGCGGCCCCACTGGATAATCAGGAGT
>CAYWLT010000134.1:0-8238 GCA_964459295.1 uncultured Thermodesulfobacteriota bacterium | reverse complement strand
AAGGCCTACAATGACCGCATGATCGAGGATCACCTCTACCTGGAGGCGGAGGTCGCCAAGCGCACCCGGCAGCTCGAGCAGGTCAACGAAAAAATGAAGGCCACCGCCCTTGAAACCATCCTTCGCCTGTCGCGCGCCGCCGAATACCGCGACGAGGAAACCGGCGCCCACATCCAGCGCATGAGCCGCTATGCGGTGGCGGTGGCCCGGCGGATGGGCATCGATGAGTCTTTCATTGAAGAGATGATCTACGGGCTGCCCATGCACGACATAGGAAAAATCGGCGTTCCCGACTATATCCTGCTCAAATCGGACAAGCTCTCACCCGCCGAATGGGAGATCATGAAGCAGCATACGGTCATCGGGGGCAGGATCCTGGAGGGCTCGGACTCGGAATTGATTCAAACGGCGCGGGTCATCGCCCTGACTCACCACGAAAAATGGAATGGAACCGGGTATCCGGAAGGACTGAAAGGCGCCGACATCCCGCTGGTCGGACGCATCGCATCCATCGCCGATGTCTTTGACGCGCTCACCTCCAGCCGCCCCTACCGGCTCAAGCCCTTTTCGCTGGACGAGACCTTCCGCATCATCGAGGAAGGCAGGGGCGTCGATTTTGACCCCGGGATCGTCGACGTCTTTATATCCATCCGCAGCGAGATCGCGGCAATCAACCACATGCTCGCGGATAACAACTGCGGCGTGACCCCGCGCAGCCATCATACCGCTCTGCACATTGACCACCCGCGCGCCTGATGACGGCCGCTGTGGAGACGGGACGCCTTGCCCGCAGCGGTACCGCGCTTGCCTGTTGACTTTTAATCTACCCCCTGCTATCTATAAAATCCGTTGCGCGCCATCCCTCGGGCATAAGGCCCTGCATACCCGCTTGTTCCGCAGCTTCGAACGCGCCTGATCCGCACCGCCGGGAGTTTGCACCTGTGAAGATAGTATTTATGGGAACCCCTGACTTTGCCCTCCCTTCCCTGGCCGCCCTGATCCGAAGCGATCATACCCTGTGCGGCGTGGTCACCCGGCCCGACCGGCTCAGCGGACGGGGCAAACATCTCACCCCGCCGCCGGTAAAGAGCCTTGCCGCTGAGCACGGCATACCGGTGCTGCAGCCGGAAAAGGTGCGGGATGAAGCATGCGTGCGCTGGCTGGAGGATCGGGCGGCGGACCTGATTGTGGTGGCGGCCTTCGGTCAGATCCTGCCGCCGTCGGTGCTCACCATACCGGCGCGCGGGTGCGTCAACCTCCACGCGTCATTGCTCCCCCGCTATCGCGGCGCCTCGCCCATCAATCGGGCAATCATCAGCGGGGATGAAACAACCGGGATTACCACCATGCTCATGAATGAGGGCATGGACACCGGGGACATCCTGCTGCAGCAGGAAGTGCCCATAGAAGCCGGCGATGACGCCATCGCGCTGGGCAGGCGTCTGGCCGATGCCGGGGCTTTGCTGCTGCTTGACACCCTTAACCGGATGGAAAGAAACCAGCTGTCTCCCCAACCGCAGAACGGATCCCTGGCCACGTATGCCCCGCCCCTGAAAAAGGAGGATGGGGTGATCGACTGGACCAAGGCCGCCCGGGACATTCACAACCTGGTGCGCGGCACCGTTCCCTGGCCGGGGGCGTTCACCCATTGTGCCGGGAAGCGGCTTAAGATACTGAAGAGCGCCATCGTCGGGGAAAGCGCTGCACTGCCGCCCGGCACGGTCGTCCGGACGGGTCCGGAGGGCATCCTGGTGGCCGCCGGCAGCGGGTGTCTTGCGCTCAGCGAGGTGCAGCTGGAGAACCGGGGCAAAATGACGGCAGGAGCATTTGTCCGCGGGCACCCGCTTCCCGCCGGCACGCGGCTGGGCTGACCCCACGCCGGCTGCCGGAAAACGGCGAACATGCTTGCGTCAGCGCGCAATGAGCATCGGCAACCTGAGGAGGAACCATGAAAAAGCTCTCACCATCAATCTTATCGGCGGATTTTTCGCGACTGCGGGAGGAGCTGCAGGCGGCGGAGGAAGGCGGGGCGGATTACATTCACGTTGATGTGATGGACGGCCATTTCGTGCCCAACATCACCATCGGGCCGCTCATGGTTGAAACGGTCAGGAAGATCACCCGCCTCCCGCTGGATGTGCATCTGATGATCACCGATCCCGACCGTTATGTCGCCGACTTCATCCGGGCGGGCAGCACCCTCCTCACCGTGCACGCCGAGGCATGCCTGCACCTCCAGCGCACCTTATGCTTCATCCGGGAAGGGGGAGCAAAACCGGGGGTCGTCCTCAACCCGGCCACCCCGCTCTCGTCGGTGGAGTACATTCTGGGGGATGCGGACCTGCTCCTGCTGATGACGGTCAATCCCGGGTTCGGGGGTCAGTCGTTCATCCCCGCCATGCGCGAAAAGATAGCGCAGGCGCGTGCGCTCATTGATCGCAAGAAGCTTCCGGTGGAGCTGGAGGTGGACGGGGGGATCACCCTCGACAACATCGCGGACGTCGCCCGGGCGGGAGCGGATGTGATTGTCTCGGGGTCGGCGGTATTCAAGAGCGCCGACTGCCGGGAAACGCTCCGGGCGATGCGGCGAAAGCTGTGCTGAGGGGACGGCGCTTCACTGCCGCCTGCGCTGATAGGCGGCCACCGCCCGATCGTGTTCCGCCTGGGTGATGGAAAACTGGTGGGTTCCGTCGTTCCGGGATACGAAGTAAAGGTAGGGCACCGCGGCGGGATACAGCGCCGCCTTGAGCGACGCCTCGCCGGGGTTGGCGATGGGGCCGGGGGGAAGGCCCTTCGTGAGATAGGTGTTGTGGGGATGCGCCTTACGCAAATCATCCTTGGTCAGGTTCCCGTTGAAGCCGGCGATGCCATAAATGACCGTGGGATCGCTCTGCAGCGGCATCCCCGCTTTCAGCCGGTTGTGCAGCACGGCGGAAACGAGATAGCGTTCATCCGGCGCCGCCGTTTCCTTCTCGATAATCGATGCCAGGGTAACCAGCTCCTCCGGCGTCAGGGAAAGCTCCGCCAGCCTCCTTCGATATGCCTCATTGAACACCGCCCGGAAGCGGTTAACCAGGGTTGTTGCAATGCGCTTCTCCCCCATGCCCCTGGTAAACCGGTAGGTATCCGGAAAAAGAAAACCCTCCAGCGTATCGCCCTGGATGCCCAGCGAACGCGCAAACACCGGATCCGACACCAGGGATAAAAAGGCGCCCCCCTCCGCCACCCCCTTTTCCTGCAACAGATCGGCGATCTGCCGCATGGTAAAGCCCTCGGGTATGGTGACGCGGACGGTACGGGACTCGCCCCGGACCATCCGGTCGAGCACCTCGGACGGTCGCATGGCCGCATAAAAAGCATACTCCCCGGCCTTGATTTTGGTTTCGTTCCCCTTGAACCATGCCAGCCAGCGAAAGCGCCTGACCCCCTTGACGATTCCCTCCCGCTCGAGAATGCCGGCCACTTCCATAAAGTGCGCCCCTGCAGGAATCTCCACATACTTCTCAATGCGGTCGCTTCCCGCCGGAGTGTCCAGGTAGCGCCAAACGCCGGCTGCCCCCACCGCCGCGGCGGCAGCGGCAATCAGCAGCATGATGGCCAGTATGCGCAGCTTCTTTTTCATAGGTTCATGACCGGTCCTTCAGGTATGCCCGGCTGTCCAGGTACCCCTGGAGAATAAGCGCCGCGGCAACCTGGTCTATCACCTTCTTCCGCTTCTTCCGGCTCATGTCCGCCTCGAGCAGCGCCTTCTCGGCGGCCACGGTGGAGAGGCGCTCGTCCCAGGTAATCACCGGCTGGGCAAGCGTTCGCGTTAGCTCTTCAACCAGTTCAAGCACCATCTCGGCGGAGGGGCCGAGGGAGCCGTTCATATTTTTGGGAAGGCCCACCACGATCGCCCCGACCCCCTCCGCGGCAATCACCGCGGCGAGGTTGCGCAGATCCTGCTCCATTCCCTTCCGCTGCAGGGTGGCCAGGGTGTTGGCGACAAGCTCCAGTTCATCGCTCACCGCCATGCCGATGGTTTTGCTTCCCACGTCAAGTCCGAGAATTCTCATCGCTCTTTTCCCTTCGCAACCGCCCGGCTGCATTGGAGGAGCGGGTTCCGCCACCGCCCGCCCCGGCGCGGCTTTCTGACTGTATCGGATGCAATCCGGCTTGTCAAGCATTCCCGCTCGATGGGACGGTCATCAGGCGCCATTCGCCATGGCCAAATTTTAGTTGACACGCAGCCGGAAGCTTTATAGACTGGTCCGTCCAAGGGCAGGCACCTTGTAACAACCACTCACCCTCCCACGCGGAATCTAAGGCCCCCATGCTGATCAGCATTGAATGTGAAGCGAGAAACGGGCTGATGGAGCGCGAGCCCCTGGTGGAGCGCTGCTTTAAATGCAGCGTCTGCGCCCAGGTATGCCCCATCCAGTACTTGGAAGAATACAGCCCCACCCAGAGCTATGTGTATGACCTTTTCACCTGTGACAACGTGCTGGCCAATCCCAACCTCTGGTCATGCGCCAGCTGTCACAAGTGCGCCGAGATATGCCCCCAGGATGTGAATCCGGCGCACGTCTTCCTCAATTTAAAGGAACTTTCCTTCGAGCAGGGTCTGGCCCCGCCGTCGGTCACCGGGCTGATCAAGACCATCATCACCACCGGCAGCTCGTTTCCCACTACCTCGGTTACCGAAAGGCTGCGGGAACAGCTGGGGCTTGCGCCGTTCGTCGTCAACGCCCAGGAAGAGCTGAAACTCATTGTCGCCAAAACCGGACTGGAAGAAAAAATCCGAAAGATAGGCGGATAACCTCACCATGCGATACGCTTTTTTTAAAGGATGCCTCATCCCGACCAAGCTCCCCCACCTGGAGGCGCTGGCGCGAAAGATCTTCCCCGAGTTCGGAATCGAGCTGGTGGATATTCCTGAATTCTCCTGCTGCCCTGACCCCATCAACTTCAGCGGCGCCGATCAATTGACCTGGCTGACCATCGCCGCGCGCAATCTGTGCCTGGCCGAGGAAAAAGGGCTGGACATCATCACCCTGTGCAACGGGTGCGTCAACACCCTGGCCCAGGCCCGCCATCAGCTGGTTGCTTCCGAGGCGCTCCGGGAAAAGGTCAACGGCCTGCTCGCGGACACCCCCCACCGCTTTAAGGGCAACATCAAGGCCGAGCATTTTCTTAAGGTGTTTTATGAAGATATTGGTGTAACTGCCATAAAAAACAAAGTGAAAAACAGCCTGTCGCACTTAAAGGTGGCCACCCACACCGGGTGTCATCTCTTCAGCCCGCACGAGGTCATGCATTTTGATAACCCCTATGACCCGCTCATTCTTGACGAGATGGTTGCCGCATTAGGGGCCGAGGCGCTTGACTACGATCTTAAACCCCAGTGCTGCGGTTCATCGCTCATCCTTTCAGGAAAGCAGCAGGGCTCCAGCAAGCTGCTCGAGGACAAGCTCGCCAAAATGAAGGAGCGGGGAGCGGACTGCATCGCGGTGGTATGCCCCTTCTGCTATCAGCAGTTCGATCTCGGACAGCTGATGGCGGTGCGCCGGCTCAAGCTTGATTATTCCATCCCGGTGCTCTTTTACCTGCAGCTTCTAGGGATGGCCATGGGCATGAGCCTCAAGGATGTTCACTATGACACCCACAAAATCAAGAACGCTTCGCTTGAAGCCACGTGCAAGGGAACGTAATGGCTGATCAAAAAGTATTGACCACCTGCATTTACTGCGGAACCGGCTGCAACTTTTTCTTCCGGGTGCGGGACGGAAAAGTGATCGGTGTGATCCCCAGCCCGGGAGGCGCAGGACAGGGCAAATTGTGCATCAAGGGCTGGAGCGCGCACGAATTCATCCACCATCCCGAACGGCTCACCGCGCCGCTCATGCGCGACAGCAAGTCCGGGCCGCTGCAGGAAACCACCTGGGAAAAGGCGCTGGAGCGGGTGGCGCGACGACTGTCGGAGATCACGGCCCGCGAGGGAAGCAACGCCGTCGGCTTCTTCTCATCGGCCAAATGCACCAACGAGGAAAATTATCTGCTGCAGAAGTTCGCCCGGGCGGTCATCAAAACCAACAACGTCGACCACTGCGCCCGCCTCTGACACAGCTCCACGGTGGCCGGTCTGGCCGCCGCGTTCGGCTCCGGGGCGATGACCAATTCAGTCGACGAAATAGAACATGCCCCGGTGATCTTTATCATCGGCTCCAACACCACCGAACAGCATCCCCTGGTGGGCCGGCGCATCCTCCGGGCGGTGCGGGAAAGGGGGGCGCAGCTGATTATTGCCGATCCCCGCGCCATCGACCTCACCGGGTTCGCCAGCATCCATCTTCAGCTCAGGCCGGGGACCAACATCGCCCTGCTCAACGGGATGATCCAGGTAATCCTTTCGGAAAACCTGCACAACCAGGAGTTCATCAACCAGCGAACCGAAGGATTCGACGCGCTGAAGGAAACGGTTTCCCGCTACCCGCTGGAGAGGGCGGCGGCCATCACCGGGGTTCCCGCGGAAGACATACGCAAGGCCGCCCTGCTTTATGCGGGGGCAGAGCGCGCATCCATCCTCTACTGTATGGGGGTCACCCAGCATGCCAGCGGCACCAACCAGGTAATGGCCGTCGCCAATCTTGCCATGGTCACCGGCAACCTGGGCAAGGAAAGTACCGGCGTCAACCCCCTGCGCGGTCAGAACAACGTGCAGGGCGCCTGCGACATGGGCGCCCTTCCCAATGTATTTTCCGGCTACCAGCCGGTAACATCCCCCGAGGCGCGCGGCAAAATGGAATCGGCCTGGAAGGTGTCCGGCCTGCCGGAGCAGCCCGGTCTTACCCTCACCGAGATGATGCCGGCCGCCCACCAAGGCACGCTCAAGGCCCTGTACATCATGGGTGAGAATCCCCTCGTATCGGATCCCGACCTGGGACACGTGAAAGAAGCCCTTGAGGCGCTGGATTTTCTGGTGGTGCAGGACATGTTTCTCACCGAAACCGCGCAGATCGCCGACGTGGTGCTGCCCGCGGCCAGCTATGCCGAGAAGGACGGGACATTTTCCTCCACCGACCGGACGGTGCAGCGGGTGCGCAAGGCCATCGAGCCGCTCGCCGGATGCCGTGAGGACTGGAAGATTATCGGAGAGATGGGAAGGCTGATGGGGTATGAAGGCCTGATCTACAGCTCACCCGAGGAGATCATGAAGGAAATCGCCGCGGTCACCCCTGCGTACGGCGGTATCAGTTACCAGCGCCTGGAGGGGGGCGGCATTCCCTGGCCCTGCCCCACCCCGAGCCACCCGGGCACCCCGTTTCTGCACAAGGACCAGTTTTCCCGCGGCCGGGGCAAGTTCGCTCCGGTGGAATACATTCCCCCCGCCGAACTGCCGGATGACGCGTATCCCCTGACCCTCACCACCGGCCGGGTGCTCTTCCATTATCATACCGGGAGCATGACCCGGCGGTCCCCTACCCTCACCGCGCAGCTCAACGAAGGGTACGTTGAAGTGAGCTTCGACGATGCGGCAAAGCTGGGGGTGAGCGGCGGCGAAACCGTCCGCATCATTTCCCGCCGGGGGGAAATCTCGGTCAAGGCGCGCATCACCCACATCATCCCCGCCGGGACGGTGTTCATCCCCTTTCACTTCGCCGAATCGGCGGCGAACATGCTCACCAGCGGGAGCAGCCTCGACCCCATGGCCAAGATCCCCGAGCTGAAGGTCTGCGCGGTTCGCATGGAAAAGATGGGCTGAAGGAGTACGAAAGATCGCTTGAAGAAGATCTGACACCGCGTAGGTGCGTATTGCCATACGCCCTCATTACCGTGTTGAAATAGGTAGCCGCAAGCTTCAGCTTGCGCTTTCTATTTGTCTTACCTGCCTGCTTGTGCCGATTAAGCACCCTCCGTTCGTCTTTTGCGCATTCACCTACGTGCCGTCTGTTACGTCATTTATAGATGGATTTGTCGCTCAAGTGTCCGCTTGTCCCAGCCACCCGCGGCGGCTTCCTGTTCGTAAAAATCCCGCGCCTCGCGGTTCTCCACCCGCATCAGCGCGCGGTAATGTGACCATGAGAGTTGAGGGGAAAAGCCTTGCGATGTGTGGCTATCCGCCGGGAAGCCTTTTTCAGCCCGAGACAATTCCGTACCCGTTGGGCGTGGAATTTGTAAGAGCGCCGATTCCGTACCCATTGGGGTGTCTTAATCGCCAGATAATGACAGTTGGGTTGTAAGGAAATAGGGTAACACTCT
>CAYWLT010000133.1:0-8304 GCA_964459295.1 uncultured Thermodesulfobacteriota bacterium | reverse complement strand
CTATAAATGGCGGTGATGCAGTGACCCGCTCTCTTGAAACGATCCTGACCCTTTCAGCCATGGATGATGGCAGGGAACTTGATGAAAAAGGCCTTATGACTTTCAGCAATGACGGGGAGGCGTGGACTGATCCCGAAACCTATGCGACCGGGAAAACATGGACTCTCGCACCGGGCAGTGGAGAAAAAACGGTGTATGTTAAGTTCCGCGATGCCGCCGGGAATTGGATGACAGAACCGGCTCAGGACCGGATTTATTATGAAGCCTCTGAGATTAACTGCGATGCGCCGCGAAATCTGCAGCCGGTATCCGCAGCTGCGTCAAGCGAGTGGCTGCCGCGTTACTCAAAAAATAATGCCTTTGATGGAAACCCCTTAACCGCATGGTCCGCTTTTTCATTCGTGAGGAAAGACCAGTTCATCACCCTGGACCTGGGGGAAATGAAAAGGTTTACCGGTCTCAGCTTGTATGCCTCCAGGATGTTCGGCACGGATTTCTTTCCCTCTGATTTTCAGATAGAGGTAAGCAGGGACAATGTCGCCTGGGCGAGCATAGGCAAAGAATGGGGCTATACCCCGCCGCTGCAGCCGCCGTACTCGGGCAGGTGGGTTTTTGACGGCATCGATTGCCGCTACGTCAGGATTACCATTACCAAATCAAAGACCCTTTTCCTTTTCCTTCACCTCGCCCAGATTGCCGAGATAGAAGTCCATGGCTGCGACCTTGAGGAAGATACCTCGCTGCTTGTCGCAGACGTCCCTGCTGTAAGCGCGAGCCAGGAAGCATCGCGCAGGATAAAACTGGAGGATGCACCAGGCGCCAGCCAGGAAAAACCAACTGTGCCAGGAAGACCAGAAGTCAGGTTTGAATAAAGAGAAAATGCAGGATACAGGTTAGAAAAATTATTGACAAACATGGATCCTTGAAATATTTTTACGCTACATTATAAGATATGGTGTTGTCATTTACATAGCAGCAAGGCATGACAAATCCGTTTTTGAACAAGACTGAGTTTACCTATGAGTGAAAAGAAAGGAAAAAAAGAGCGATATGAAATACTGTTTGAGGAAGTAAACAGTAAGATGGACCTGGTATTGGAAGGATATAAGGAATTCGGCAACAAGTTTGAAGAAGCGAGACGAGAGAGAAGAGAGATAAGAGATGATCTAATCCGGAAAATAGAATTTGTATCCTTAGGACTACACAAGAAGATAGAAGATACTGAACAACGGCTGGCGGAAGGAATCGATAGAGTCGGGGCTAAACAAGATGACCATGAAATGAGAATAGAATTATTGGAAAAGAAGGTCTCGGCGTAGAAGTGTGTCGTGTATCCCTCATTCCGTTTAACCCTGCATGATTAGTTTATTTGAACCTGCCTTTGCCCCGTGAATTATTTTTTCACACGACGCTCACGAAGAAAAAGCGGACATCTTATTTCGGCCAGTTTTTCTTGGCATCTGTAAATCGGTAACGTCAACTGCGCTCAAAAAGGAATGTAGATCTGTACGGCGGCGGAGTAGCGATTACAGAAAAGGAATGTAGGAAATATATTATTTTTGTGGGAAGGGGTGTCAAGAGGCGTGTAGTTTTACGAGGTGGATCGGCGTATAGTATTACGAGTTGTCTGCAAAAAATATCTGGTTGACTGACAACCATCATTTTTTCACCTTCACATCATCTTCCTAAACTGCACACCGCAATTTTAACTCCTGTGCTTTCTGACGGTCATACTGAATAGCTGATCTGGACACATCATAAATCAAGACCGGATAGGAGTGGCTGCTATCGGCAATGACCAGGCTGCCTTCAAAATCAGCTATCAGGGTAATATCGCTTTTGTCATCAGCCTCATCAAACCAAGTGGTGTTTTTATCCGTAAAGGTAATATCAATGGTTTCAAGTCTGCCTTTCTGGGGATTATAAATGGTTTGCTGTATGGTTTGTGCTCCTCTCGCTGCATTGCATGAAAAATGGCTTCCCAGAATGCCCTCCACTCAACGATCTCTGCCCGGCCTGGAGGATACCATTGCCCAAAATGCCGGGTCAGTGGTCTTTTGACTGTTTCTCCTTAAGCGCCCGGTGAAAGTCTTTTAGGCGATAACTTTGCCCATCAATGTTGAAGATATGGGCCTTATGGAATAACCGGTCTAATATGGCCGTGGTGGCCATCTCATCGGCGGCAAAGATGTTCACCCAGTCTTTTACCGACCGGTTGCTGGTTATAATGGTGCTTCCTTTCAGATAGCGGGCTGATACCAGCTGGAAGAACAGGTGTGTCTCAAACCGGTCCAGTACCTGGTAGCCCAGCTCATCGATAATCACCAGGGCATTCTTTACATAGGCCCGTCCCCGCTGTTTTGCAACCGGCAGATCGGTCCTTCTTTTGAGCTGCAGCAGCAGTTCCTCCATGGTATAGTAAATTACAGAGTATCCCAGCTCAATGGCCCGTACCCCCAGCGCCACCGCCAGGTGGGTTTTGCCCACCCCCGGCTGCCCGAACAAAAGAACGTTTTCCCGCAGTCGCACGAAATCGCACAGGGCAAGATGCTCGATCTTGCTCTTCTCCACCGAGGGCTGAAACAGGTAATCAAAATTATCCAGATGCATCCCCTTGGGCAACCCCGATACTTTCAGGGAGGTGGAGATACGGCTCTCTTCCCGTGCCTGCACCTCAAGGGTTACCACCTTCTCAAAAAACTCAAGGGCGCTAACCCTGCTTTTAGTCGCTTCATCCAGGAGTTCTGGCAAAAGTCCCGCGGTATGATTCAATCGCAGCATCTCCATCTTCTGCTGTACTTGCGCAATACTCATAACGACTGCCTTGCAACGATGTCGTGATACAGGGCTACCTGCCGTCTGGCCACCTCAACCGCCCAGCCTCGTACCCGATCACTCAGATATACCCCGGTATCACAAATCGCCTCCTCCGAGAGCCTCACCATCCCCTTCGCCTTCGGCAAATACCCGAATCTGCCAATCTCTTCCCCCTCATAATAGACGACGATCTCTTGACCGGTGTTGACACACAAAACTCCATGCCCCCGGTATGCTCCCTTGACCTGATAGTAATTGCCCCCAAAAAATACCGTACCGTCCATCCGCACCCGGGTCCGCCGCTCATCCAACGGCAGTACCGGAAAATGCTCAGGAAGCGGCTTCAGATACCCCTGCTCATAGGCAAAACTCTCACTCACACTCCTGCCGGTGGCCCCACTGCGCCATGTACCCTCCAGTTTCTCTATTGCTTCATCGGCCCTTCCTTGCAGATCTGCCATATCGGCATATACCTGGTGCTTAAAATCAAGTCTGGAGAATATATCCCGTATCCGCTTCTCCATCTTCCCCTTATCCTCCGGCTCCCCGAGTCGAGAAGGGAATACCCCAACTCCTAAACCCTTCATGTACCGCTCATAGCGTTCGTTTAGCACCGATTTCCTCCCCCTCCACCGCAAAACCGCTGACTTCAAACAATCCGTCCTCACCATCTCCGGCAATCCCCCCAGTGCCCGAAATCCCTCCTGGTGGCCGTGGATAAATGAGGCAAGATCCCTCTTCTCACAAAATCTCACCACCGGCTTCCGGCTGAATCCCAACGACATGCACAATGCCTGCACCTTTACCCACCGACCCCATCCGCCCATCTGTACCGGCACATCTTCCTTCCAGTCAACGAATGCCAGTGCCCCGGGGGGTGTTTCTATTCTCATCCTCAGCACCTTGCCATGAAATGCCGGGCAGCGCTTACGCAGATACCGCCGAAAGACATCATATGATCCCCTACAGAAAGACGGGACGTAGGTGAAACGGTGCATAATAATCATAGCAATTTGTTTATCCACCCACACCCATTTCTCTCTCTCGTTTAAGGGTGCTCGTGAGACAATGGCGCTTTAAATGGGAACAATAATGATCAACGCACCTCACTCCTTCCTGATGATGCCCCGCACCATCTCGCGCACCATGGCGGTCGCCGCTTTAACGTCATCGTCGATCTGACCGGTGAGCAGGCGGTACCAGCTGTAGCCGAACATGATGTCCATCACCGTCTCGAAATCGATGTCCCGTCGCAGTTCGCCGCGCTCGGCCGCGCGCTGCAGCACGAACCGGAGCAGCTTGCGCCGCTCGGGGAGAAACCGGGTACGCCATTCCTCAACCGTCGAGGCATCGGTCTGCGCCTCGGCGATCAGCAACCTGAAGGCCCGGCCGCTGGGGGTTTCCCGCCAGAATTTCCAGAGGGAGCGGATCATAAAAACAATTTCCCGTTCCACATCTCCAAAGTCCGGAATCACCAGCATCTTTTCCGATGCACCGGCGTAGCAGTCAAACAGCAGGCCCATTTTATTTGCCCACCACCGGTATATGGTGCTTTTAGACGCCCCCGACCGGCGGGCAACCTCCTCGATGGTAAAATTGGCATATCCCTTCTCCTGCAGAATCGCCGCCGCCGCCTCCAGGATCGCCCGGCTGGTCTCAACATTACGCCGGCAGCCGGTTGATCTTTTAAGGCTGCGCCCTTTACCGGAGGGTGATGCCATGGTTCGCTTTGTCATTCCTTCCCTCTGCCCGGTGCGGTTTTACCTGTCTCCGGGAAAACCGGTCTGCTCGTGCCAGCCCCCACCAAGGGTCCGGCACAGGGCAATGACCGAATCAAGCTGGTTCAGTCGGGCCTCTGAAAGATCCAGTTCGGCACGGAGCGACTGCCGCTGTATGTCCAGCACATCAATAATGCTGATGTAACCGTGGGCATGCTGCTTCTCGGAAAGTTCAAGGCTGCGTCGCATGGCCCGGGCTCGCTCCAGCGAGGAGTGAAGCACCTGGGCGGTTTTGGTTCCGGCCACCAGCGCGTCGCGCGCTTCCCTGAAGGCGTTTTGCACGGTCTTTTCATAGTGCGCCAGCATTTGCTCCCGGCGGGCGCGCTCGGCTTTTTCGCGGGCCAGCAGTCGCCCGCCTTCAAAGACCGGCTGGGTAATCACCGCCGACGCCGTCCAGACATTCGCCCCGGAGCTGAACAGGTGGTTAAGCTCGGAGCTGATGTTACCGTAGTCGCCGGTTAAGGATATGGATGGAAACAATGCGGCCCGGGCGGCGCCGATGCGGGCATTGGCCGCCATGAGCGTGCCTTCGACGGCACGTATGTCCGGCCGCCGTTCCAACAGGTCGGAAGGCAGGTTGCCGGGTACGGCTGGATAGGTGTTCAACTCCTCGAGGGTCTTGCCCACCTCGGAAAATCCCTCAATAATGTGCAGCGGGCTACGTCCCAGTAGCACGGCCAGGGCGGTCTCCGCCTGGGAAAGCTCGTTCTCCCGCTGATAGACCAGCGCCTCGGTGGCCAGCCGGTCCGCCTCAATCCGGCGCAGGTCAAGCTCCTGGGTATAACCGTATTTGTATCGCTTCCGGTACATATCGCAACTGGTGTCGTAAGTCGCAAGCTGGTCACGGGCGATGCGGGTCTGATCCTGCAGGGTGCGCAGCCGGAAGTAGAACGCGGCCACATCGGCGGTTAGCGTCAGCCGCACGGCGTCGCGGGCGGCTTCGGTCGCAAGCAGTTCAGCCCGCGCCGCCTGGTCAAGCCGCCGGTATTTTCCCCAGAGGTCGAGTTCGAACGAGGCAATGCCCAGCAGGTCAAAGGAATCATAGGTGCGGCTCTCGCCCGGCTTCTGCGCCTCTCCGGTGGTGCGGCCGCGCACCGCGCCGGCCTCGAGTCCCGCCGCCGGGAGCCGGTCGGCGAAGGCGATGCGCGCCAGCGCCCGCGCTTCGTCGACCCGGGCGATGGCGCTGGTGAGATCATGATTGCAGGCCAGCGCTTCAAGCTCAATTCGGTCGAGGGTCGGGTCATTGAACAGCTTCCACCAGTCAATCGCGGTAAAAGGGGCGAACCGGGAGGCTTCGACCTCCCCCGCGTCGGGAAGCCCGAGATCCGGCCTCACATAATCCGGGCCCATGGCGCATCCGGCAAGCAGCGCGGCTAATAACAGGCTGAAAAGGAGATTGCGGCGCATGTCAGTTGCCCTCCCTGCGGTTGCGCGCGGCCCAGAGCGTTGCACGCGCAAGCGCCGCGCCTTTCAGTGCGCCCAGCTTTTCGGTCAGGCGCATGGTTCCCACAAAAAACAGGGGTACGAAAAAGGTGGCAATAAAGGTCGAGGCGAGCATGCCGCCGATTACGCCGGTGCCGATGGAATGGCGGCTTGCCGCACCCGCGCCGGAGCTGAGGGCCAGCGGCAGGCAGCCCAGCACAAAGGCCATGGAAGTCATCACGATGGGCCGGAAGCGCTGGCGCGAGGCTTCCACCGCCGCTTCCACCAGGGGTACCCCGTCCTCATGCTTGCTGAAGGCGAATTCCACGATCAGGATGGCGTTTTTCGCGGATAAGCCGATCAGGGTCACCATGGCTATCTGGAAATACACGTCGTTGGGAATCCCGCGCAGCCAGATAAAGAGGATGGCGCCGAACATGGCAAAGGGCACCGAGATCAGCACCACCAGGGGCAGCGACCATCTTTCATACTGGGCCGCAAGAATGAGAAACACCACCACCAGCCCCAGGATAAAGGCGAGCAGTGACTGGCGGCCGGCGAGCTTCTCCTGGTAGGAGCTTCCGATCCAGTCAAGCGTATAGTTTTCCGGCAACTCCTTCAAGGCCAGCTCTTCCAGCGCCTGCAGGGCCTGGCCCGAACTGTAGCCGGCCGCCGGGGTGCCGACGATTTTACCCGCGGGGAAAACGTTGAAACGCTCCACAATATCGGGGCCGACCACCGGTTCAAGCCTCACCAGCGAAGACAGCGGGATCATCTGTCCCAATTCGGCTCGTACAAACACCTCGCGGAGGTTTTCCGGCAGGCTGCGAAAATGCGGTTCCGACTGGATCATCACCTTGAAGGTGCGGCCGGATTTATTGAAGTCGTTGATGTAGTAAGCGCCGAAGGTCGACTGCATCGTGGTGAAAATCATATCCTTGGACACCCCCAGGGCATAGGCTTTTTCCATGTCCGGCTCCGCCCGGTATTGCGGCGTTTCCGCCCGGAAGGTGGTGTCCATGCGATCTATTTCGGGGCGGGCAATCGCTGCCTGCATGAAGCGGGATATCACCGCGGCCAGTTCGCTGCTGTCGCCGTCGCCGCGATTCTGGATATACCCTTCAAAACCTCCGACCATGCTCAAACCGTCGATCGCCTGCGGACCGAAAAGAATAAAACGCGCGTCCGGTATGGCCTCCTCGGTCCGGCTCATGAGTTCGACCGCAACCGCTTCCGGCGATTGGGATGGTCCCGAACGCTGTTTCCAGTGCAGCAGGTTCATAAAAATCGCCGCGGCATTGTTCTTCATCGCCCCCGACAGCAGGTCGATGCCGGCATAGGTTTCAACAGTTTCTATCAGGGGATGGGCGTGGGCGATCTTCTGAAACTCATCCAGCGCATGCTCAGTCCGTACGAGCGAGGCCCCTTCATCGAGCGTAGCAAAACCGTAAAGGTGGCACTGATCTTCATCGGGCACCAGGCTGCCCGGCACCTTGAGGAAAAGATACAGGGTCACGCCGGTCAGCAGCAAAAAGACCGCGAGCGCCGGTCTGGCATGATTAATGATGCCGCCCACGGCCCGGGCATAGCGGTTGGTGTTTTTTGCAAACCAGACGTCAAAGCGTTCAAACAGGTTTTTGGCACTCCCCTGGCCGGATCGCAAAAGAAGCGCGGCCAATGCCGGTGTAAGGGTGAGGGCAACAATACCGGAGATGATCACCGAGACACTGATGGTGACGGCAAATTGCCGGTACATGGTGCCGGCCAGCCCTCCCATAAAGGCGACCGGCACAAAGACGGCGCATAGCACCAGCACGATGGCGATGATCGGACCGGTGACCTGCCGCATGGCCTTGATGGCCGCCTCCCGGGAGGCAAGTCCCTCACTGCGCATGATCCGTTCCACATTTTCAATGACAATAATCGCGTCATCGACCACGATGCCGATCGAAAGCACCAGCCCGAACAGGGTCAAGGTGTTGACCGAAAATCCGAACACATACATGCCGGCAAAGGTTCCGATGAGCGATACCGGCACCGCAAGGCAGGGAATGAGGGTGGCGCGCAGCCTCTTTAAAAAGAGGTACACGATGAGGAAAACCAGCACCACCGCTTCCAGAAGGGTTATCACCACCTCTTTGATGGAGATGCGCACAAAGGTGAAGGTTTCATATGGAATGTTATAGGCCACACCCGGCGGAAAGCGCTTTTTCACCCCTTCCATGTGGGCCATGACCGCGTCGGGGGTTTAATTGGGGTTTGCGCCCGACGAGAGGTTGACGATAAT
>CAYWLT010000132.1:0-8354 GCA_964459295.1 uncultured Thermodesulfobacteriota bacterium | reverse complement strand
CTTTGTAATTACGTGTATATTTATAAAGATTGCTGATGGCAATGCGTGATTTTTTTGCCTTCATACCCATGGTCGACAGTGAACCTTTATGGGTACCTCTAAAAATTCACTGTTCGACCGCTTTCTGTTATTCCCACGCAAGCGGAAATCCATAATAATTAGAAGTACCATTATGAATATGAAAGGACATTGCATGAGCATAATGAGCGGTAGAATGGTGTTCCTGCCCCTGATGATCGCCTGCCTTTTTTTGAGGTGCGGCGGCGCACAACAAATCGAAGATCAAAACCTTCCCTATGAATCTAAAACCTTCAACAAGGAATATGATGAGGTATGGGACGCGCTGGAACACATCATGATTGATGAAATGAGGTTGCCGATTACCATAAAAGATAAGCAGCGTGGAATCATCCAGAGTGACTGGGTTTCGATAATCCGGCTCCGGGGATCAATGCGTTGGTGTGTGAAGGCTTTGTTAAATAAAGGGGCGAATGGAACGACGGTCAGAATATCACATGTAGCAGAGGTGCCTGCGGAAGTCATGGGAGACATGAAGAGCAAGAAAGGAGATATTAAAACCGGCTGGCAGAACTCAAATGAAAATATCAAAGAGGCAAATGCGATAATGTCGCTGCTATCAAGCGCTCTGGAATGACTCGTCTTTTTTTCAATGTGTTCTATATCATATCATGCCCATAGCGCTCCGGTTGCTGCCGGTTTAATAACCATCCGTAAATTCTCGCGGAGAAAGTCTCGTGTCCGGAGAGGTGGTGAATATACTTAAAAGCGGATCCCGGGAGGTTGGCGTTAGCCTCAATCAGCACATGCTGAAAATGCTTTTGGTTTATTTCAATGAACTAAAAGAATGGAATCAGAAGTTCAATCTTACATCTCTTCGCGACGACAGGGAAATAATCCTTGACCACTTCGTTGATTCGCTATCAGTGGTGCCGCATCTTCCGCACTCCGGAAAGCTCATCGACATAGGATCCGGGGCGGGGTTCCCGGGTCTGCCCATAAAAATTGCCAAACCTGAACTCGCCGTCACTCTCATCGAAGCAAAAAGAAAAAAAATAAATTTTTTAAGACAGGTGATCCTGCTGCTCAACCTTTTAGACATAACTGTCGTACATGGAAGAATTGAAAAACTGACAACAGAAAACGAGTGCGGCTTATTCGATATTCTCATAGCCCGGGCTTTTGCCACCTTGGAACCGTTGCTGAAACTGGCCGCCCCGTTACTTAAACAAGGAGGCCAACTGATCGCCATGAAGAGCAAAGAAGGGGAGAAGGAACTCGTAAGGGCGCGATCACTCCTGCAATCTTTATCCATGGAGGTGGTTAAAAAAGTCGAGCTTCAATTGCCGGTAACCCATAAAAAACGGGCTCTGTTCTTTATCATGAAAATGTGACTGTTTCACGTGAAACATTTTTAATTTTTTACTTTAAAAATTTGATCGATTATGCTATGGTTCATGCCGCAGGTTGTTGAAAAAGTGGTTTTCCTCATGCCGTTCAAAGGCACAAAGAGGAGGGGCTTTTTAGCCGCAACAAAATAGTTCCGAACCTTTAGAACGGCAGCGACTTGCTACCTTTGTCCGACAGACCCGCAGGGTACCAATCCGTATCAAAGCCTCTGCAAAGCTGCCTGCCTGGAGGCAGGGCCGGCTTGGGCCTGTTTGCGGTTCACGTCGAAGGCACCGGGTCGATCCGTAAGCGTAAAGACATATTGTTTTGGCGTTAAAAGCCCCTTGCTTTTGGGCCGTGAAGCGGAAGAGTGTTTTTTAAAACCTGCCGGATTGCTTATATTTGAAATCATTTGGATTATATTAGTTCCGGGACGAGAGAAGGGTCTCGCATGAACTGAGGAGAGAGCGGAGAATTGTGTGGGTAAAGTCATCTGCATAGCTAACCAGAAAGGTGGTGTTGGGAAAACCACCACAGCAGTAAACCTGGCCGCTTCGCTGGCATTGAGCAGTAAATCAACCTTGCTCATCGACATCGATCCCCAGGGTAATGCGAGCAGTGGTGTCGGGATGGCAAAAAACGGTTTCGAGAAAAACATTTATCATGTTATTATCGAAGAAGTTGATATTTCACAGGTCATTAGAGAAACCGGATACGACAATCTCTCCATCGTTACTTCGAGCATCGATTTGATCGGAGCGGAGATTGAACTGGTCAATTTTCCAGAAAGAGAATCGAGACTTAAAGAAAGATTATCTACAATCATTGATGAGTACGACTACATAATTATTGACTGTCCGCCGTCGCTCGGCCTTTTGACGGTGAACGCCTTCAATGCCTCTGATTCCGTTTTAATACCCATTCAATGTGAGTATTATGCCCTCGAAGGACTCACCCAATTATTGAACACCGTAAAACGGATTAAAAGAGCCTTTAATCCAAATCTCAGGATTGAGGGTTTTCTTTTGACGATGTTTGACAAAAGAAACAATCTTTCGCATCAGGTTGCCAGTGAAATAAAAAACTTCTTCCCCGAAAAAGTGCTGCAAACCATTATTCCCAGAAATGTCCGGCTGGGTGAATGCCCCAGTCATGGCAAGCCAATATTTTACTACGATAAACTTTCTGCCGGTGCCAGGAGCTACCTGGAACTGGCGCAACTAATTGCCAACGGAGAAGCGAAAACCAATGGTTGAGCGAAAAGTACTGGGTAAAGGGCTGAGTGCATTAATACCGGATCTTTCCGGTGATGATATGCCTGATAAAGCGATTTACTGCACCCTCGATGCCATTCAAATAAATCCTCATCAACCCCGGACAGAGTTTGACCAGGAAAAAATAAAGGAACTTTCTGATTCGATAAAAGAAAAGGGGGTCATCCAGCCGCTGCTAGTGAAAGAAGTGGAAAGCGGATACCAGCTTATCGCGGGAGAACGCAGGCTGCGTGCTGCCACCTTGGCGGGATTGAAAAAAGTTCCGGTTATTGTGAAGAAAGTTACGGAAGAAGAGCAGTTGGAATATTCGTTAATTGAAAATATGCAAAGGGAAAACTTAAACCCCATCGAAGAAGCTGAAGCGTACCAGAAATTGATAAATCATTTCAATTATACACAGCAAAAACTCTCCCAGGTCATGGGAAAGGATCGGGCAACCATTGCCAATCAGATCCGCTTATTAAAGCTTCCCCCCATGATAAAACAGTCCGTTGCCCGTCAGGAACTTACCACGGGGCACGCTCGATGCCTGCTCAGCATCCTTGAGGCGCAAAAACAGCGGGAGGCTTTCAGGTTGGTGTTGAGCAAGGGCTTGTCGGTGCGAGAAACGGAAAAACTGGCAAAAAAGCTGAACCGGGTTGCAAAAAAGCCGTTGCCGCCGGATGGGCGTATTCATTTGGAATATATGGAAAATGAGCTTATCCAGTGGTTCGGCACCAAGGTCAAAATAACCAGACAGGGCAAACGGGGAAAAATCATTATTGAATTCTATTCTTCCGAAGAACTGGATCGAATAATTGAAAAGATAAAGGGGATTAATGGACAATCACGAATCTAAAAATAATTATGATGCCAACCACATTCAGATATTAGAGGGTTTCGAGGCGGTACGGAAGAGACCGGCGATGTACATCGGCAATACCGGCGTCGAAGGTCTGCACCATCTGGTGTATGAGGTGGTTGACAACAGCATTGACGAAGCGCTGGCCGGTTATTGCAACCGCATTGACGTGGTAATCCACAACGATAACAGCGTGACGGTTATCGACAACGGCAGAGGAATACCTGTCGACATGCATCCAACCGAAAACAGACCCGCTGCCGAAGTGGTCATGACCATGCTGCACGCCGGTGGCAAGTTTGATAACAGCAGTTATAAAGTTTCGGGAGGGTTGCACGGAGTTGGGGTATCTGTGGTCAACGCGCTTTCTGAACAACTGGGGCTGGAGATTAAAAGAGATGGAAAGGTGTATCACCAGGCCTACCAGAAGGGCAAGCCGGTTTCCGACCTTGAGGTGGTGGGTAAAACGAAAGACCGCGGCACCAAGGTGGTTTTCAAACCCGACGCAGAGATTTTTGAAACAATCGAGTTCAGTTTTGATATACTCTCACAGCGGTTGCGGGAACTTGCTTTTCTAAATAAAGGTGTTCTCATCACCGTTACTGATGAACGAACGGAAAAAAAACATGAATTTATTTACGAAGGGGGTATTGTATCCTTTGTTGAATATCTGAACCGGAATAAAAATCCCCTGTATCCCAAGCCCATTTATCTAGAGGGAGAACGATTCTACATCGTGGAGGAGGGGGGTGAAAGAAAAGAACAATCGGTCATAATCGAGATTGCCCTTCAATATAATGACTCCTATACTGAGATTGTGTTTTCATTTGCCAACAATATCAATACCAGGGAAGGAGGGACCCATCTTTCCGGATTCAGGACCGCTTTGACCAGAACCATCAACAACTATGCATCCAAAAATTTTTCTCCCAAGGATTTCAAGGAAAATTTCAAGGGCGAAGACCTCCAGGAAGGGTTGACCGCGGTAATCAGCGTCAAACTTCCGCAACCGCAATTTGAAGGGCAGACAAAAAGTAAGCTGGGGAACACCAATATTAAGGGAATGGTGGAGCAGTTGGTCGGGGAGAAACTTGGATACTATCTTGAGGAAAATCCAGCGGTTGCCAAAAAGATTGTCACAAAGTCACTCGAAGCGGCACGGGCCCGTGAGGCGGCACGTAAAGCCAAGGAGCTTACCCGGAGAAAAACCGCGCTTGAAAACACTTTTTTACCGGGCAAGCTGGCTGACTGTCAGGAAAATGATCCAGCCCAGTGCGAAATTTATCTGGTTGAGGGGGATTCCGCGGGAGGATCGGCAAAACAGGGGCGGGATCGTCGATTTCAGGCCATATTGCCGCTCAAGGGAAAGATATTAAACGTAGAGAAGGCGCGCTTTGATAAGATGCTAGAAAATGAAGAAATCAACACTATAATTTCCGCGCTGGGCACGGGTATTGAGAAAGAAGACACCGAGATGACAAATCCGCGCTACCACCGCATTATCATCATGACCGATGCCGACGTTGACGGATCCCATATCAGAACATTGCTTTTAACCTTTTTCTATCGAAGAATGCCATCGCTTATTGAAAGGGGATATGTCTATATTGCCCAGCCGCCACTATTCAAGGTAAAGCGAAAAAAACAGGAGCGCTATATTAAAGATGAAATCTCCTTGGAAAAATATCTCCTTGAGTGCGGAACAGAAGGAAGCGAACTGGTGCCTCATGGATCGGACAAATCATTCAAGGGCAACCGTTTGCTTGCCCTCATGGGTAAGGCATTAAAATACAAGAAATTATTAGAAAAACTTCATAAAAAACAATGGGATAAAGCAATTTTGTCGGCTTTGGCCTTCGATGCCTCTTTTACCCGTGATACGCTTAAGGTGAAAGAAAATCTGACAAGCTTTATTGACCGGCTCAAGGCCAATTCGGGGTTCTTTTCCTCCGTTCCGTCCATGGAATATTCTTTGATCGAAGATGCCGAGCACAGTTGTTATGCCATTAAATGTCTGTCGAAATTCAACGGCATTAAAAGAGAGACACTGATTGATTTCGATTTAATAGTTTCAACCGAACTGGAAGAGCTGAGAAAAATGGCCGATGCCCTCAAAGCCGTCGGATCCCCTCCCTTCGTGCTGAAGGCAAATGAGGAGCGTTCATTTAATAATTTTTCTGAGGTGCTCGATAGCATACTTGCGTCGGGGGAAAAAGGGCAGGAGATTCAGCGCTACAAAGGGCTCGGTGAAATGAATCCGGATCAGTTGTGGGAAACCACCATGAATCCCGAAAAACGA
The DNA here is from genome assembly GCA_964459295.1 of uncultured Thermodesulfobacteriota bacterium. GTDB lineage: Bacteria > Desulfobacterota > WTBG01 > WTBG01 > WTBG01 > CAZWCD01. Next base: position 2,533 of record CAYWLT010000132.1, on the reverse strand, counting down.
ACATTGTTCAAGGTTCAGATAGAGGATGCCATCGAGGCCGATGAAATATTCACCATTCTTATGGGAGACCAGGTTGAGCCGCGCAAAGAGTTCATCTATGCCAACGCCATCAACGTGACCAATCTGGATATTTAGCAGGCGGTTGAAAAATACCCGTCTGCTGCGTTACGCTCATCCTTCGTTATTGCAGCGTGCCGAAAAGCACGTCTCATTCCTCAGGAGTTCGCGCGACGTGCATCTGGATATTTTTGAACGGCCTGGCAAAAGCTGCTTTTTCAACAACTGATGGATCATTTGCCGCTCACGCATCAACAATCTCTCTAATCCTTACGTAGGAACTGCGCGCGCATGGAAAGCCCGGAAATATCTCCACAACAGATACCGGTAAACATTGAAGACGAGATGAGAAGGTCTTACATGGACTACGCCATGAGCGTCATCATCGGGAGGGCCTTGCCGGATATACGCGACGGCCTCAAGCCGGCTCACCGAAGAGTGCTCTTCGCCATGCATGATCTGGGAAATGTCTGGAACAAGCCTTACAAGAAATCCGCGCGCATCGTGGGCGATGTGATCGGTAAATATCATCCCCACGGCGATGCGGCGGTCTACGATACCATTGTCCGGATGGCTCAGGATTTTTCACTGCGTTACCCCCTGGTTGACGGGCAGGGCAATTTCGGCTCGCTTGACGGCGACCCGCCTGCGGCAATGCGCTATACCGAAATCCGGATGGCTGAAATCACCAATGAGCTACTGGCCGACATTGAAAAGGAAACCATCGATTTTGTGCCCAACTATGACGGCACACTGAAGGAACCTTCAATACTGCCGGCCGCCATCCCCAACCTTCTCGTCAATGGGTCCTCCGGCATTGCGGTCGGAATGGCAACCAACATACCTCCTCACAACCTGAAAGAAGTGGTGGATGCGACCATTGCGTTGATTAGAGACCCTTCCTTGGGGATAAAAGAACTGCTCAAGATCATTCCCGGCCCCGATTTTCCCACCGCGGGAGTCATTCACGGCCGCGACGGCATTGAGGAGGCATACCGCACCGGCCGGGGCTCGCTGCAGGTGCGCGGACGGGCTTTTATTGAAAAACAGAGCAAGGGGGACAAGGAATGCATCATCATCACCGAGCTGCCTTACCAGGTGAACAAGGCCCGGCTGATCGAGAAAATTGCCGAGCTCTCACAGGGGAAGAAAATTGACGGCATCGCCGATATCCGGGACGAGTCGGACCGGGAGGGGATTCGCATTGTCATTGAGCTGAAGCGCGACAAGATAGCCCGGGTTATCCTCAATCAGCTCTACCGGCACACCCAACTGCAGGGAACCTTCGGGATCATAATGCTCGCGCTGGTCGACAACCAGCCCCGGATCCTGGATCTGCCTGGCATGCTCACCCATTTCATCAATTTCCGCAAATTGGTCATCTTGCGCAGAACCGCCTATGATCTGAAGAAGGCGGAGCATCAGGCTCATATACTCATGGGCCTGCAAATTGCCCTGAACCATCTCGACCGCATCATCGCCCTGATACGGGCATCCGCCAATCCCGGCGAGGCCAAAGCGGGGTTGATGACCCAGTTTGCCCTCTCCGAGATTCAGGCGCAGGCCATTTTGGATATGCGGTTGCAGCGGCTGACCGCCCTGGAGCGGGAGAAGATACTGCAGGAGCTTGAAGAGGTATCCCGGCTGATCACGAAGCTCAAGCAGATCCTGGAAAAAGAAGAGCTGGTCCGGGAACTCATCATTGAAGAGCTTGCCCAGATAAGCGCGAAGTACGGGGATGAGCGAAAGACCGAGATCGTCGAAAGAGAAGGGGAGATTGAGGTTGAGGATCTGATCATTGAAGAGGACATGGTGGTTACCGTTTCGCATAACGGTTACATCAAGCGAAACCCCATCAGCCTTTACCGCAGCCAGCGCCGGGGCGGCAAGGGGGTCACCGGGATGACCACCCGGCAGGAAGATTTTGTCGAACACCTTTTTGTGGCATCCACCCACAGCCACATACTCTTCTTCACCAGCACCGGCAAGGTGTTCTGGCAGAGGGTGTATGAGCTCCCCCAGGCGGGACGGGCCGCCATGGGAAAGGCCATTGTTAACCTGCTCAATTTGCGTCCCGATGAAGGGCTTGCCGCCATACTGGCGGTGCGGGAATTTGTCGAGGGGAAATACGTGGTCATGGCCACCCGCAAGGGGCTGATCAAGAAGACCCCGCTCATGGAATACAGCCGGCCTCGGGCAAGAGGCATCATTGCCCTGAACATCGATGCGGATGACGAGCTGATTGCGGCGCGGGTGACCGACGGCAGCCAGGACATACTGCTGGGATCGCGCGCCGGCAAGGCCATCCGTTTCAGGGAAACGGAGGTGCGTCCCATGGGACGCACCACCCGCGGCGTGCGCGGCATGACCGTGGGACCGGATGATGTCATCATCGGCATGGAGGCGATGGGGGAAGGGGCGACCATCCTCTCCGTAACAGAAAACGGTTTCTGCAAGCGCACCAACGCCGAGGAAA
>CAYWLT010000131.1:0-8400 GCA_964459295.1 uncultured Thermodesulfobacteriota bacterium | reverse complement strand
TAAAAATCCTCTTGAGTTATGGAATTAGATCATGAATGTCATTGCTGCCATCAACGAACGTTCAAGCGTCCGGCGCTTTACCGACACTCCGGTTCCGCGTGAGGTGATTGCGCGGTTACTGGAGAGTGCATGCAAGGCGCCCTCCGCCTCCAATCAGCAGCCCTGGAATTTTATCGTGGTGGGAGGAAAAAAACGAGAGAGCCTGGTCGAAGCCCTTCTGTGCGCCCAACAAAGCCGTGGAAAACATTATGATCCCTCGCGGGGCAAGACCATGCCGGCGGCCTATGTGGAGCGGAGCAAAAAGTTGATCAGAAGCTTGCGGGCCCACCTCGACACAATTAATGTGCAGGCGGTTTCTTTTTTGGAGGAAGGGAGCTGCTCGTTGTATGGTGCGCCGGTTCTCATACTGGTGGCCATGGAAAAATCCCACATGCCGTTTCAATTGATTGACATAGGTTGTGCGGTGGAAAATTTATGTCTCGCCGCCCATGCCGGTGGTTTGGGAACCTGCATTACCGGACTGATACTGATGTTCGAAGATGTGTTCAGAGAGCAGCTTGTGCTGCCGGACGACCTGGAGGCGGTGGTTGGTGTTGCCCTGGGGTATCCGGACCGGACGTCCGCAATTAATCAGTTTCGGGCGCCGAAAGAAGAGCCGGTTTCCCTGACGCGATGGATAGGCTTCGATTAGGCCGGACGCGTGCCCGGCGGGCGGACTGCCGGAAAATATACCAAACGTTCCATGGCCAGCGCGATGCGGGCGCTGCATGTACCGGGATACAAGCAAAAGACACTAACGTACTGAGAGGAGAAGGTGATGCTCAAATCAGATCTGATTGAAAAGGTTGCCAAGGAAATGAACATGAACAACGACATAGCCCAGCTGGTCATTGACAATGTCTTTGATGCCATGACCGAAGCGCTCAGCCGGGGAGAAAGCATCGAGATACGAGGCTTTGGCAGCTTCAGCGTTAGGAGTTACGCCCCCCGGGAAGGAAGAAACCCCAAGACCGGCGCTAAAGTCGCCGTCCCCTCCCGAAAAAAACCTTTCTTTAAGGTCGGCAAGGAATTAAAAAACCGGGTTAATTCGTTGTAGTTTCCTGCCGCTGCCCATTTTATGCTATGCTGATGCGTGAAGCGGGCAAACCGGTGCCCCGGCTCCCATGCCTTCCGGACATTGTAACTTCCCAGCAGCCGATCACTGCAATTCATCCGGGTTTTGATATAACCGATTGGTTTGAATGCGCTTATGCAGAGTAACGACGTGAGCCCACCGGCCGGCGGGTTGCCTTCCGCCTTCGATGCCGCGGCAATGGCGCAAAGCACCCGCGCCAAAGCGCCCCGCAAGCAGCCGTCCATTGCCGTCAATGTTATCCTCTTTATCTGTACGATTGCGACGACCATTCTGGCGGGCGCGCTCCAGCAGGGAGTCGATCCGTTGCAGGATCCGTCGCAACTGATCAAGGGTCTGCCGTTTTCGGCGGCGCTGCTGTTCATCCTGGTTTCCCACGAAATGGGGCATTTTATCACCTCACGATACTATCATATCGATGCCAGCCTTCCCTATTTTATCCCGGCTCCCACCCTTATCGGTACCTTCGGCGCGTTCATCAAGATGCGCTCACCGGTGATGAACAAGCGCGTGCTGCTGGATGTGGGGGCCAACGGGCCGCTGGCCGGCCTGCTGGTCACCATTCCCATCCTCGCGGTGGGCCTGAGGCTTTCCGAAGTGAAGGAGCTTACCACCCCCATCGCCGAGGGTATGACCCTGGGTTCATCCATCATTCTGCATCTGATGACCAGGCTTGTTCTGGGCAACCTGCCCGATACCCAGCAGATCGTTCTCCATCCGCTGGGATTTGCCGGTTGGATCGGACTGCTGGTCACGTCGATGAATCTTATCCCGGTAGGGCAGCTCGACGGCGGGCATATCGCCTACGCGGTTTTCGGCAGAAGAACCAGGCATATATCCCGGGCAGTGTTGCTGGGGATGCTGGTGCTGGGCATATGGGCATCGAGCATGTGGCTGATGTGGGCCCTCATCCTTTTTTTGCTGCTGGGGGTGCGGCATCCCGCGCCGCTTGATTATGAGATTCCGCTGGACCGAAGGCGGAGAATTCTCGGCCTGTGCATGCTGGCCGTCTTTGTGATTACCTTTGTGCCGGTTCCCTTCGGGGGCCTGTAGAAGGTTGTTGAAAATTATGGCGCAGGGTGATTAAGCCCTCGACCTATGTACGTGGATAGTTCAAGTTTGTCATCCGGGGTGAAACGAAAGATCGGTTGGTTATCATGGTAAAAAACCGTCGTAATAATAGTGCGGTCATCGTCAGGGCCGCCATCACCCTGTGCTGGGCGGGTGTGATCGGCCTGCCGGTGCAATGGACCTGCCCGGATGGCAGATGCGCCGATGTCGGGGCAGGCAAGGCCGCCACCCAGCTTCCTCCGCGGGAGGAGTGGATGGGCATCTACTGGGGAGAGGACAAGGTCGGCTATACCGTTACAAAAATAAATAAGGCGGGCGACGGTTATCAAATCAATGAACAAGCGGTCATGGATCTTACGGTGATGGGCACGGCCCAGCGCGTAGACACCGATGGCAGCTCCGCGGTGGACAATGCGTTTAACCTCCGGTCATTTTCCTTCCGGATGATTTCCAGCCAGTTCAGCTTTGCGGTCGAGGGGAACATCAGCGGCAGTCGGCTGCTGCTTGAATCGACTTCGGTCGCGGGCACGAAGCGCACGGAGATTGAGCTTGTGGAACCGCCCTGCCTTGCCGGCACGCTCAAGCCGCTTCTCCTCGCCGAAGGGCTGGCGGTGGGAAAGCGGCTGCGGTACAGCGTTTTCGATCCCGCCATCCTGGCCAGCATTCCGGTGGACATTGAAGTTGAGGGGAGGGAGCCGATGGAAATCCGCGGCAGATCAATTGAGTGCTACCGTCTCAAAAGCACGTTTCAGGGCATCACCCTGCGTTCCTGGATTGACGGGGAAGGCAACACCATGCGCGAAGAGAGTCCGCTGGGACTGCTGCTGGTGCGCGAGAGCAAGGCGGATGCCCTTACCGGCAACTGGCGCGGCACAAAAAAGGACTTTATAACCGCCAGCGCTATACCCCTGGAAAAGCCGATCACCGTCGCCCATCCCTCATACCTCAGGGTGCGCCTGCTGAATTGCATCCTTGAAGGGTTTGACCTCTCTTCGGAGCGGCAGGCGCTGCGGGGGGACACGCTGGAAATCACCCGGGAAGACCTTTCGGTATTGCCCGGATGTTCCATTCCGGTTGGCGGCAAGGAGATGCAGGCATTTCTCGGCTCCACCCCCTTTATCCAGAGCGCTGATCCGGCGCTGCGCCGGCAGGCGGGCGATATTATCGGTGATGAGCGCGATGCGCTCGGGGCGGCGGGGCTTATCCGGCAATGGGTGTACCGCACCATAGAAAAAAAACCGACCTTGAGCATCCCCGACGCCCTGGATGTTTTAAAGCTTAAAGTGGGGGACTGCAATGAGCACGCGGTGCTCTTCGTTGCCCTATGCCGCGCCGCCGGCATACCCAGCCGGTGTTGCGCGGGGCTGGTGTATAATCAGGGCAGCTTCTACTATCATGCCTGGTCGGAGATCTTCGCGGGGCGCTGGGTGAGCGTGGATCCGATCCTGGATCAAATGCCGGCGGACGCGACCCATATCCGGCTGGTTGCAGGGGATCTCGACCGCCAGATTGAAATTGTGCGGCTAATTGGTGTGCTGAAGGTGGAGGTGATCGAATACCGATGATGCGGCGGCGCGGGCTTTCCAAGCGGTTCGGCGCTCTTCCGGCAGTAGACGGCGTTGCCCTGGAAGTGCGCGGCGGGTGTGATCTGCTTCCGCGCAACGCACACGGCATGGAGTTCCTGTTCCGTAACGTCGATGTCAAGGATCAGATAGGCGGACATGGGCTCTCCTCATTGCCGGGAATTGTGCTGACCGTTCGTAGCGCAGAGATATTTGCCATACCCTGATGACCGCATCGTTTAATCAATTTTTTGGCACACCACAACCAGTTTATCGAGGCGCTTTTTATAGACGAACAACGGTACCAGGGTGTCGGTCGGCGCGGCAGGCACGAAGGAAAGGCCGTTATCTTCAAACAGGGCTTTGAGCGCCGTGTCGAAGTGCTTCATTTGAGAGAAGACCACTACGGGATGCTTTGCATGCTTAATCTTCTCAATGCCCTGCCGCAGCACTCGTGTAGCCTGGAGATCCTTTCGCGCGGTAAAATATGCGGCCGGCAGTGCGGTGGTTAAGCATAATACCAGGATGATGGTTCTGGTAACGCTGAACCATTTTGAAAAGGCGGGGCACAAAAATACCAGGGCGGTCACAAACCACAAAAGAGGCACATAACGCGCCCACCAGGCCTCGGGATTAGCCGCCGCTGTTACAATAATGGCCGCTGCAAGGTACAGAAACGGTGGTTTCCCTTGGCCTGAGGGCCATGGTCTGCATGCGGCATAAGCAATGAGCAGGAGCGATAGTGCCAACGATATAACAAAAAACGGTCCGAATCCGTTGGTCCTGGTGTCTATGTATAAAGATTTAATTTCCCGGAACGCCGATAGCTGAAGCGGGTTGCGCCATTCCGGCTCCCGCAGGTCCCGGTTGTCGCTCACTCTCGATAGCAGGGAAGCGGCAAAATTATAGCAGGGATTATGTTCGTTCATATACCGGGGCCGGTTCATGGTCATAATGTCAATTTTACGGTGTCCCAAGAGAGGGTGAAACAGATGCTTGCCCTGCAGCACATTTGTCCAGTAGGGATTGTAGCCGACAACCATGATCGAAAGCACAAGTGACAGTATGCCTATCCCGACAATGGCGCGCAGCGAGGCTTTTTGCCTTTTTGCCACGGCGAATACGCACGCTAATCCCAGCACAAGATAAGCATAGATCATGCCGGTAAATTTAATATTGGCGGCAAAGGGAATGATTAAAAGCAACATGCCAATGAGAAACCTCTTGTTCTTGGGTGACTCATGCAATAAAAGAGATGCAAGCAAAACAATGCATGCCAGAAAAACATATAGCAGCCCATCCGTATAAAACGAGAAGAACTGTGTAATCACCACCGGATTTAGCACGGCCAGCGAGGCAAACATGCGTGAGATTATAATGCTGCACCTGAGACGGAGAGAGAAATAGAATGCAAGATTAAACAGGGCATACACCGCAAGACAATTAATGCTTTTCCCGGCCTCGATACTGCCGCCAAGCCTATAAACAAGTGCTTCCCATATCCACGGGGCTTTAGGATATTCATTGCACCATCGTATGAAGAGTTGTTCTTTATGGGGAAGCCAGCCGTTTTTTAAATAATAAACAGAGGTTTGGTGATAGGTTCTCCCGTCAAAGGAGCTGTCATAAAACGCCGACATGAAGAAAATGGAGAAGAGCACGAAGAGCAGGTTTGATGCCAGGCACAGCACCAATCCGGTTTTTTCAGTGCCCTTAAAATGCAGCAGGAAACATACAACGGCGGAGAGGCCCAACCCGGCGAAGAAGCAGCCCGCTTCCAGCCCATGCGAGACCCAATATAACCATAGCGCTCCGAGAGGTACGCTTATGCATATAAGCGCAAACGTAAAAGTGGTGTTGAACGCGGTTAGGGTAACGAGCGCGTCGGCAACCGATTGGCCGCCGCCGCGGTAAACCACGGCCAAGCCACCCAGAAGGATTGTTCCGAAGGCGAGAGACAGGAGCATACCATGAAAATAATGGACAGAAATCACCATGCCTCGCGATGGGATAGAACCGGTCGTGCGCTAATGTAGTGCGTCCAGCGCTGCTTTGCGTATTGCAGGCTCCTGCGGGTCACGCATTCCTTTGTATAGGGGCGGTTCAGCGCTTCCCATGAGCCACCTATGCATACAGAAATTAATGACGCACTACCCTAGCTGGAAGGGTTGACAACCCTACCCAGAAAGAGGATGCTTCCCGAAGGCTTGTGGCGGATCAGGAAGATGAAGGGGTGATCAGCCCGGAAGAGCGGCGGGGGCGCGGGCGCCGCAGTGAGGCGCATGGCCACCCCGGTTGCCGCGGCTGCCTCGGTGCCCTCCTCGTTGACCTCAACGAATGCCTTGTGCGCCACGGCGCTGATAAAGAGATCCTTACCTCCGGTCATGCCGGAAAAATCCGCCGACTCGCTGAATGCCTCCGGCATGCCCATGGCGCCAAGGGTTTTGGCAAGCTCAAACTGAACGGTCATGGTGAATTTCGGCATGCATACCCGCACCTCACGTTTTCTGATGCCATTCAGCCGGGCGGTTAGCTCTTCGGCGGAGAGCATATCTTCGAGTCCCTTCAGGCCGTCAACCGCTCTGGGCAGAAGAACAACCATGGAAAGGCTGTCACCGGCGTAGGGCATATCAAGCGCCTGAAGCGTTTCATCCTCGAGGTAGCCGAATTCATCCTGCCCGTTCATCATCGGCGCCATGACCGCCGCGCCCGGCGTCGTCCAGAACTGCTCTTCCTTAGTCCGGTCCGCTTTGAAGCGGTGCGCCCAGCTTCCCTTAAAGTATATGGCGTTGGTCAGAACCAGGCGGGTAGCTGAATCCAGCACCCCGGGCTTGAGTAATTCCTGTATTTTGTTTTTGGTTTTTTCCTCCACCCAGGCATTGATGGCGAGGCGCGACTTCTCCCGCGCTTGGGCAAAATCAACCGTCTTCAATGCCGCTTCATAGTACCGGCCGGTCAGATCGGTAAAGGTGCGCGACAATAAAAAGTTTTTCTCTACCCACAGGGCATTGGCGATGCGCAGCTCAAGCGCGCCTTTTTCCTGTTCCTGCCTGATCTGCGACTGGATGGCGAAAAATGCCGGATGAAGCTTCTGCCCGTCCGGCATAAAGTGGAGGGTTTCCGCCATCTGCCGCCGGGTGGAGTCGCCGGCGCCGGCGTAGGTCATGGCCAGGGCGGTGGATATGCTGTAGGGAGAGAAAAAGATATTTCCCTCGGCGGTGCGCAGCCGGCGATACAGGTCAAGGGCAAATCGTGTGTTTCCCGCAACCACCGACGCGGTATCAGCCGGGCCGACCGGATCGGCGGGCGGACCGGGGAAGGACGCCGCCGCGGCAAGCACGAGTATCAAGGGCAGCAATAAAAGATAGCTCGTTTTCATGGGAATTCTCCCGAGGCAGGTTTATGGACGCACAGCCGAATGCGAATGTCAAAGCAGGGCCAAGAAGCAAATTCAAATGTCAAAGCTCAAATGTGCAAAATAAATCCAAATGTCAAATGACAAAAGCGCCGGAACCGAAGTTGGCTGCAGGTGTAGCAGTGGGTGGGCATTTGTGTTTTTTATCGTTCATTTGAACTTTTGATTTTGAGCGTTGACATTTACCACAGGCGTCACTGATGACGGCGGTGTGGATACCACCGGCGGATGACAAACTGCTTCTGCCCTGCCGGCATTGCGGTGTCATAGCGGTTGGCCGGTTCCCGGTCCTGCATGATCTCGCTCAGCACCGCCCCGATCTTCCGGATGCGCACGCCGCCCTGGCTGCCGGCCTGCGCGTCGTCGTAACCGGGCCGGCTTTCGATGACCCGGTTCCCATCAAGAACAATGATCACGTGTCCCGGCCAGACGATAATGTCTAACGGTTTGACCGCCTCAATGATCTGCTGGACCGATAAATGGGCGATGGAGACTGATTCCCCGAAGGTGGTAAGGGCGCTGGTATTCCTCGGCGTATAGCCGCCGGTTGACTGGTAAAGCAGTCCGGAGCAGTCCAGCCCCTGCAGCATCCATCGCCCGCGTTCTTCCCGGGTGAGGGGGGCGGGGGGAGGATAGAAGTCGGGCATCTGCGGTATGCCTTCCCGCAGGTTGCCGCCCCAGAGGTAGACGGTGCCTTCCGATGCAATCAACGAAGCGATGATGGCGCTTTTGTCCGGGAGGCGCCTTGTTCGATCGGGCGGCCTCTCCGCGCTTGTTCTGACAAACCGGCTGTCGATGTAATAGCCGCCCGGTGCGGGATAGGGGTAATCATCAGTAGTGACACGGTATATGGTGACCGCGCCCCGGTTGATCACCTCATCCACGGTAAATGCCGTTTCCGGCAGGGCGATAAATTCCAGCGTCCGCATGGGTTCCGCCGTAGCGGGTTGGTCCGCCTTCACCTCGCGCGCGCCGAAGAGGGAGGTGAACTCCGGCGTGTTCAGTACCGGTGTGGGCAGTATGGATTGCGCGTAGCGAACAGACGGCTGCATCATCTGTTTTCCCACACTGTCGGCAGTGACGTAGAGGACAAGAAGAACAGAAAGAAGAGAGGCTTTCATCGGCACCGGCATCAGCTGAGTCCCTGCGGCACATGCTTGCGAATGCGGCATGCGTGGCGCGTCGCGCCTGCGCGCCGTCCGGTTATATGCCGATATTCG
>CAYWLT010000130.1:0-8415 GCA_964459295.1 uncultured Thermodesulfobacteriota bacterium | reverse complement strand
GCGAAGGGTTCAGAATGACAATAACGGAAATTTCTTCATTATGACACAGTCTCTTCCGGGAGAGGATATGACCGGAAGCCGGCCGGTATCGTGCGCCCCGCGGTTGCCGCAGGGCATGTATATGCCGGGAGACTAGCCGGCTCTTTCCCCCGCTGTTTTCAACGCGTCATTGCCGGGGGGATTATTGTAATCCCGCATGATCTTCTCTATCTCGCTGTTGTCCAGCACTTCGCGCTCCAGCAGCTCCCGGGCAAGGCGGTGGAGCAGGTCCATGTTGCCCAGCAGCAGATGCTTGGCCCGCTCATAATTCTCCAGAATGATCCTGCGCACCTCCTCGTCAATCCGCTGAGCGGTTTCCTCGCTGTAGTCGCGGTGCTGGGCAATCTCCCGGCCCAGAAAGATCTGCTCCTCCTTCTTGCCGAAGGTAAGCGGACCCAGCTTGTCACTCATGCCCCAGTCGCAGACCATCTTGCGCGCCAGGTCGGTCGCCCGTTCCAGATCGTTGCCCGCTCCGGTGCTCACGTCCTTGTTGATAACCTCCTCAGCCGCCCGCCCCCCCAGCAGCACCGCGATCTCCGCCGTCAGAAATTTCCTCTGCTTGGTGTACTTCTCATCGGGCAGATAGTGCGTCTGACCCAGCGACCAGCCGCGGGGAACGATGGTCACCTTGTGGATGGGATCGGTCTCCGGTATCAGCTTGGCCACCAGCACATGCCCTATTTCATGGTAGGCGGTATTTTCCTTGTCCTGGGGGCTGATGATCATGCTTTTGCGCTCAACCCCCATGAGCACCTTGTCCTTGGCCACCTCAAAATCCGACCGGTCAATCTTCTTTTTTTCCTTGCGGGCCGCCATCAGGGCGGCCTCATTCACCAGATTCGACAAATCGGCGCCGCAGAAGCCGGGCGTGCTCTTGGCGATGGTCTCCAGGTCCACGTCGTCGGCGAGCGGCTTGTTCTTGGCATGCACCTTTAAAATCCCCTTGCGCCCCTTGATGTCGGGAATGGGCACAACCACCCGGCGGTCAAACCGGCCCGGACGGAGCAGGGCGGGATCAAGCACGTCCGGCCGGTTGGTGGCGGCAATCAGGATCACCCCTTCGTTGGATTCAAACCCGTCCATCTCCACCAGCAGCTGGTTGAGCGTCTGCTCGCGTTCATCATGCCCGCCGCCGAGGCCGGCGCCGCGGTGCCGGCCCACCGCATCGATCTCGTCAATAAAGATTATGCAGGGCGCGTTCTTTTTTCCCTGCATGAACAGATCCCTCACCCGCGAGGCCCCCACCCCGACGAACATCTCCACGAAGTCGGAGCCGCTGATGCTGAAAAAGGGCACCCCCGCCTCACCGGCAATGGCCCGCGCCAGAAGGGTCTTTCCCGTCCCCGGCGCCCCCATCAGGATGACCCCCTTGGGAATCCGACCCCCGAGCAGGGTGAACTTTTTTGGATCCTTGAGGAATTCAATAATCTCCTCCAGCTCCTCCTTGGCTTCATCGATGCCGGCAACGTCCTCAAAGGTAACCTTCTGCTGTTGCTCGGTGAGCAGCTTGGCCCTGCTCTTGCCGAACGACATCGCCTTGCCGCCCCCGGTTTGCATCTGCCGCATCAGGAATATCCAGATGGCGATGATGATGATCATGGGAAACCAGCTGATCATAATGGTGGTCCAGGGCGACTGCTTTTCCGCCTCCCCGGTGATCATCACCCCCTTTTGCCGGAGGTCCTCAACCAGTCTGGTATAGCCGGGATTGTAGGTCTTGAAGCGCCTGCTGTTTAAAAGCGTGCCTTCAACATCATTGCCCTGGATGATAACCTCGCTCACCTCGCCTTTGGCCACCAGATCAAGAAATTCGGAAAAGTTAATCTCATCCCGCTTCACCCTGGGCTGGCTGAACAGATTGATCAGCAGCACAAAAACCAGCACTATGCCCAGCCACAGGGCAATATTTTTATTAAAACGGTTCAATGCGCACCTCGTGGAATGGAAAGAAACGGTTCGTCTGCTGCGCGTGCGTCTCCAACCTACAGGCGCATGCGGCGGCACCCGCCGATACTCGTTCAACACACCGGTGGTCAATTTTAACACAAACCGCCCCAGGCATCAAATCTTTTATCCTGAAACCTCGTGCGGCACCATTTCAATTCTGAGCACCGTCCCGGTTTCCCCGGTAACCCTCAGACGGTGATTGATGCACATGCCGCCGACCCATGCCAGTTCATCGCCGAACCAGAAAAGCGGTATGCGCTTTCGCTCCGCCCGGGGCATCTTCGCATCAGTCAGGATATCCTGCACTTTTTTCCTGCCCGCCATGCCCAGCGGTTGTATGGCATCTCCGGGCCGCACGCTGCGAATGGTAAGCGGCAGGGCGGCCTTTCCGGCATCAAGGCAGGCAACCCAGGGATTCCGCTCGAGGGCGGCACCGCGGTATCGCCGCACCCGGGTGAAATGGATCCTCCTCGCGATTTCCGGAATGTCCGCCTGCGCGGGCAGCGAGCTGAACTGATAGCTGAAGGCAGGCGGCAGGGCGGCGGGCCTGGTGGTGAGGGTCAGGAAGCGATAGGACCGCTCGGCGCGAACTTTCCCCGGCAGCTTCAGCGTTTTATGCGGCTCATCCCCGGTCATAACCGCGGTTAGCGCATAAAGGTGCTCCGCCCCTATACCCAGCAGATCTCCCTTGAACCCCGCCAGAATAATCCTGAGGCACCTGCGCTGCAGCACCGGTGGCAGGACCGAAAAACCGGCGCAGTCAATCACCGCTGAAGCGTCGTTTTGCGAGGCAACAATATGCTTAAGTTTTTTATGAGCTATCCCATCCAGGTACTCGTTTTCCATGCTAACTATTGATGCGGTTGACACCAGGCATTTGACAAGCCGCGGGTTGAAATGCTTCTTTAAAAGGGGGAATATCTCATGGCGCAACCGGTTTCTCGCGTATGCATCCTTAAGGTTGGAGCTTTCCGTGACAAAGGCAATTCCCTTTGCCCGGAGGTAGGTTTCAATCTCCTGCCGGGTGGTTTCAATCAGCGGCCGCACGATGATGCCATTCCGTACCGGCGGCATGCCCCCCAGTCCCCTGAGCCCCGCCCCACGCAGCAGCCAGAGCATGACCGTTTCCGCCTGGTCATCGGCATTGTGTCCCAGGGCAATCTTCGCAGCCCCGCATTGCGCGCGCACTTCTTCTAGGAAGCGGTAGCGGACTTCCCGGGCCGCCTCCTGAAAAGAGCGCGCGCGGTTCCTGCAATAGGCCGGCAGATCATGCTCCTGCACCACGCAGGGAAGCCCCAGCCCGCGGGCAAAACGCTCCACAAACCGCACGTCCCGCGCGGCCTCGGCCCCCCTGACCCCGTGATTCAGATGGGCCACGGTCAGGGTCAGGTCATAGCGGTCGCGCAGCCGATGCAGGGCATGGCAGAGCATGACCGAGTCCGGACCGCCCGACACCCCCACAACCACGGCGTCTCCCGGCTCGAGCATGCGGTATTTTTGTATGGTCTTTTTCATCTTCCCCAAGGCAACCATGGCGCCCGCTCCATCCCACAGGCCATACACGTACACCGGCCCTGCGGCGCCATCCTACCACAAAAAACATATTTGCAAAACACAAACCCCGCGGACGCCCGCCGCGGCCAGCGGAAAAGGGACGCTTTCCTCCTTTTTTGGCTTTTAATTACGGACAATTGTGCTATAAAGATATCCATTCGCACGATGCTGATCGCTCATAACCAATAACCGGGTTCATCGGCATGAAACCGAAACTGATCATCGGAAGTGCAGTGGCCATCCCGCTCCTGATCATCCTGATCCAGAACACCCAGGTGGTGGTGGTGCAGCTTCTCTTCTGGGAGCTGCGCATGCCCCAGATCATTCTCATCGGCTTAACCCTGATGACGGGGATCGGCTTTGGCTTTATTCTTGCGGCCTTCTTCAGCTACCGCGCGGGAAAATCCAAGGGCACCAACATGTCATGACCGCAAAGGAGGGATTATGGATCGCAGCATAATGGCCTTTTGTCTTCTCTGCTGTTCCGTGCTTCTGGTCGCCGGATGCCGGACGCAGCAGCACCAGTCGGTGGAATTAAAGCGCTATCCCCTGGACAGCCTCGAAGGAGTAATCGGCCGGTCGGAGGTCGAACTTGACCCTGCCATATCGAGCGACGGGAAGGGCTCGCTCCGGGTAACCGCGGCTGCTCCGTTAACCGTGCGGCTTTTTGTAACCGGCGACATCCCCGTCGATAATGGCCGGCTCATTTATCAGGCCCGGCTCCGCTGCGAGAAACTGCAGGGACAGGCATACCTGGAAATGTGGTGCCGCTTTCCGGGAAAGGGAGAATTTTTCTCGCGTGCGCTGCACGCCCCCCTCTCGGGAACCGTTGAATGGTCATCACAGGAAACCGCTTTTTCACTCAAGCCGGGCGAGGATCCGGACGAAATAAAACTGAACCTGGTGGTCAATGGGACAGGCACGGTCTGGATAGATGACATCCGGCTGAGCAAAGGCCCGCTCACCTAGCGGGCGGTTGCAAAAGCCCGCACAATAGCATGCGGCTCACGGGGGAGGGGTTTTTTAGCCGCAACCAATGATTCGGAACCTGTAGAACGGCAGCAACTCTCTCACTTGGTCCGGACAGACCCGCATAGCAACAGCCCGTATCGAAGCCTTTGCCAAGCTGCCTGTTTTCGGTTTAATTCGTAAGGCACCGGGGCGTGCCGCAAGCTCAAAGACACATGGTTGTGGCGTCAAAAGCCCCTCCCCCTTGAGCCATGAATCAGATGAGTGTTTTTCAATAACCTGACAGCTATCCCGCGTGCTGCCATTGTCGGCAGGCGCTTCGTGCGAACAGCAAACAACACAGGGAGTAGCGACTGTATGGCACCCGGCAAGACCGATGTAAAGAAAAATGATTCCGGCACGCTCTACTCGATGAGCCCCGGTGGAGAGCGTTTTCCCCTTCCGCAGCCGCAGGACTATGCCGCCGAGTTCAAGCGGATGCAGGCGCTGGCGGAGCGGGCGCGATCTGAAGGCAAGGAAATCGTGGTGGTGATGGGCGTGGGATTTGTCGGGGCGGTGATGGCGGCCATCATAGCCGACAGCAGGGACGCACAGGGCCGGAACAGCAAGTTCGTCATCGGCTGCCAGCGGCCGAGCACCCGAAGCTACTGGAAAATCCCGCTGCTCAACCGGGGTGCGTCACCGGTCACCGCGGAAGACCCCGAGGTTGACGCCATCATCAAACGCTGCGTGGCGGAGAAGAAAACCCTGGTTGCCACCTACAACAGCGAATGCCTCTCACTGGCCGACTGCGTGGTGGTAGACGTGCAGTGCGACTATACCAAGCACGACCTGGGCGACATGCGCACCGGAGAGACGGAAATGGCGGCGCTTGAGGAAACCATGCGCACCATCGGCCGGACCATCCCACCCTCATGCCTGGTGTTGATTGAAACAACCGTCGCGCCGGGCACCACCGAGTTTGTCGCCTGGCCCATTCTCAAGAAGTCATTCGCGCAGCGGGGCATCGGGTCGGAACCGCTGCTCGCCCACAGCTTCGAACGGGTCATGCCGGGCCGGGAATACGTGGCCAGCATACGCGATTTCTGGCGGGTCTGCGCCGGGTGCACCCCGGAAGCGCGGGCGCGGGTGGAAACCTTTCTCCGCGGGGTGATCAACACCCGCGACTATCCGCTCACCATCATGGACCGGCCCATCGAATCGGAAACCACCAAGATCGTGGAAAATTCCTACCGCGCCGCCATCCTGGCCTTTCTCAATGAATGGAGCCTCTTCGCCGAGCGAAACGGGGTCGACCTGATCAAGGTGATCAACGCCATCAAAATGCGCCCCACCCACAGCAACATCATCTTTCCCGGTCCCGGCATCGGCGGCTATTGCCTGCCCAAGGACGGCGGACTCGGCTACTGGTCCTACCGCCACATCCTGGGGTTTGAAGACGGCGAAAGCATCTTCAAAATCACCCCCGCGGTGATTGACATTAACGACACCCGGGCGCTGCACGCGGCCGAGCTCACCCGCGACGCGCTGCGCAACATGGACCGGTATATTGCCGGCGCGGACGTGCTCATCTGCGGCGCCAGCTACCGGCAGGACGTGGGCGACACCCGTTACAGCGGAAGCGAGCTGGTGGTGCGCAAGCTCACCGAAATGGGCGCGGAGATGCGGGTGCACGATCCCTATGTCGACCACTGGTATGAGCTGGAAAATCAGGACAGCTATCCCTCGCCCACCCATTCCTGGAAGCGCTTCTTCAGGAGCCAGGAAGCCCTGGCGAACATCCGCGTATCCAAGGATCTGCCCGCTGCGCTGGAGGGGGTTGAGGCGGTTGTCCTTGCCGTTCCCCATGCCGCATACCTCGCGCTCAACCCGGATGACGTGGTGCGGTGGGCGGGACGCCCGCTCGCGGTCATCGACTGCTTCGGCATCCTTCCCGATACCGCCATCCGCCGCTACTTTGAGCTTGGATGCGAGGTCAAGGCGATGGGCCGCGGACATGTCCAGCGCATCAAAAAAGAGGTGCAGAAGCAACAATAGGATTTCCGGGCAAGAGCAGCTTCTACAATTTCGGGGGCACACATGCAGCCACATCCCCTCGCAGGCAAACCGGTTCCCCGGTCGTTGCTTGCCAATATTCCGCACCTGGTGAGCGCCTACTACACCCGTCATCCGGATCCGCAGGCCCCGGGACAGCAGGTGGCATTCGGCACCTCCGGGCACCGGGGATCATCGCTCAAGGACAGCTTCAACGAGGATCACATCCTCGCCATAACCGAGGCCATCTGCCTCTATCGCAGTGCCCACGGTATAACCGGCCCCCTTTTCCTGGGAAAGGATACCCATGCCCTCTCCGAACCCGCCCACGCCACCGCCCTTGAGGTGCTTGCCGCCCACGGCGTAGAGGTGATGGTGCACAAAGATTCAGGCTACACCCCCACCCCGGTCATTTCTCACGCGATTCTCACCTATAACCGGGGAAGGCAGACCCACCCGGCCGACGGCATTGTCATCACCCCCTCACACAATGGACCGGATGACGGCGGATTTAAATACAACCCGCCGCGCGGCGGTCCTGCCGATACCGGCACAACCGGCTGGATTGAGAAAACAGCCAATGAGCTGCTGGTCGGCAACAACCGGGCGGTACGGAGGATACCCCTGGTGAAGGCGGCGCGCGCGGACACAACCCATGGTCACGACTATATTACCCCATACATTGAAGATCTCGCGCACTGCGTCGACCTGGAGGCCATATCCGCGGCGGGGCTGAAGATAGGCGCCGACGCGCTGGGAGGGTCGGGCTTTGCATTCTGGGAGCCACTTGCCGAGCGCTACCGGCTTACCATCGATGTGTTTAACCGGGAAGTCGATCCCACCTTCAGCTTTATGACCGTAGATAAAGACGGAAAAATCAGGATGGACTGCTCCTCGCCCTTCGCCATGGCCGGCCTCATCAGACTGAGAGACAACTATGACATAGCCTTCGGCAATGACCCCGACTACGACCGGCACGGCATCGTCACCCGGAGCAAGGGGCTGCTCAACCCCAACCATTACCTCTCGGCGGCGATCTGGTATCTTTTTCAGAACCGGCCGGGGTGGCGGGAGGATGCGGTGATCGGGAAAACCCTGGTGAGCAGCTCCATGATCGACCGGGTTGCCGGCGCATTAAAGAGGAGGTTATACGAGGTTCCCGTGGGATTCAAGTGGTTTGTCGACGGCCTGCTTGACGGATCATGCGCCTTCGGCGGAGAAGAAAGTTCCGGCGCCTCCTTTGTCCGCAGGGACGGCGCCGTCTGGACCACCGACAAGGACGGCTTCATCATGGACCTGCTGGCCGCGGAAATCACCGCCCGGACCGGGCGTGATCCCGGCGAACTATATGCGGAGCTTGCCGGGCGGTTCGGCAACCCGTTGTACGAACGGATCGATACGCCGGCGCCTCCCGCGCTTAAGGCGGCGCTGCAGCGTCTTTCATCCCGGGACATCACCGCTTCCGCCCTGGCCGGAGAGACCATCACCGCCGTCCTGACCGAGGCCCCCGGGAACGGCGCGGCCATCGGCGGGATCAAAGTGAGCACCGAAAACGGCTGGTTCGCGGCACGGCCATCGGGAACCGAAGACGTGTACAAGATGTACGCGGAAAGCTTCAAGGGTGAAGATCATTTAAGGCGTATCCAGGAAGAAGCGCGGGCGCTCATCGCCGCGGTGATACGAAATACCGGCTGAAACAGAGCGGGAGACGGGAAATATTTACCACCGTTTCGACCCATTAGACCCTGCGCCGGGACAAAGAACCCCACCTGGTAAAGCTATCCCTGGAGGGCCTGGCGTCATCGGTCAAGGGATTTGAAACGTCCCACCCCACCCTGGTAGGAACGGTGAACCGCATATGCGTCATGCTCT
>CAYWLT010000129.1:0-8538 GCA_964459295.1 uncultured Thermodesulfobacteriota bacterium | reverse complement strand
GGAAGCGACTCCTACAGGGCCCAGATAATGACGGTTCCAAATATACTCACACTCATTCGGATTCTATTAACACCCATCCTGATATGCTTCCTGGCCGAGCGAAAGCTAAACCAGGCCCTGGTCGTGTTTCTTGTTGCCGGTTTAACCGACGGCCTTGACGGCTTCTGCGCAAGGCTATTTCGGCAACAATCTCGTCTGGGCGCTATTCTGGACCCCCTGGCAGACAAATTTCTTCTAGTCAGTTCATTCCTGATTCTCGGTCATATCGGGCTGATTCCCGGTTGGCTGGTGGTCATAGCTGTGGCTCGAGATGTTGTGATCGTCACCGGGGTATTGTCATTGTTCCTCCTCCATTACCGGGTGGAAATCCGGCCCACGCGACTGGGAAAGCTCACCACACTCCTTCAGCTCATGTCCGTCCTTTTTGCCTTAAGCTCCTCTCTCATCACGGCGCCCTCCGTGGTCTACTCATTGCTGTTTGCTGCCACAGCCTTGTTTTCCGTTGCCACCGGTATTCAGTACGTGAGGAAGGGGATCATGCTTGTGCAATGTCAACGGATGCAGACTAACCTGAAGCAGTGACGATGAAATCATACTGCATTTCTCTTGACATGATTTGGTGAGATCGCTATAGAGTCTTCAGCATTGTAGGCACGTAGCTCAGGGGGAGAGCGCTACCTTGACGCGGTAGAAGTCGGCGGTTCGAAACCGCCCGTGCCTACCACTTTTTCAAGGCATCATGAAGAACACTTTTTGTGGTGCCTTTTCCTGCTTTTGCGGGAAAAAATATGTTCCGCCCGATGAGCGATGGTACGGTTATGACGGAAACGAAGCGGGTAACGGTTACATTTTCGGACGGCAGAACGGCAACCTGTCCTCAAGGGACGCTTATCTCGGCGGTTAACGGCGCCAGGGCCGACGACGGCTCTTTACCCATCGCGGCCGTGGTCAACGGGACCCCGGTCGATTTAAGCACGCCGGTGGTAGATGATGTTATGCTTGAATATATCTACCCTGACTCACCCCGGGGAGAGGAAATCATTAGACATTCCACCTCCCACATCATGGCCCAGGCGGTGCAGGAACTTTATCCCGGAGCCAAGATAACCATCGGCCCGTCCATCGAAAACGGCTTCTACTATGATTTTGACTACGAAAGGCCCTTTACCCCCGAGGATCTGGAAAGGATAGAGGGGCGCATGCGGGAGATCATCGCGGCGAACTGCCCCATTACCCGCGCGGTGCTGCCGAAAGAGGAGGCAATCAAGTTATACAGGGAAAAAAACGAGCCGTACAAGGTGGAGATCATCGAAGATATAGAGGATGATCATATTACCGTATACTCCCAGGGAAGTTTTACCGATCTGTGCCGTGGCCCTCACCTCCCCTCCACCGGGATGGTCAGGGCATTTAAGCTCACCAGCGTCGCCGGCGCGTACTGGAGGGGCAATGAAAAAAACAAGATGCTCCAGCGCATTTACGGCACCGCTTTTGCGACGCGGGAAAAGCTGGAAAACCATCTCACCTTTCTGGAAGAGGCCAGGAAGCGGGACCATCGCAAGCTGGGCAAGGAGCTCGATCTGTTCAGCATCCATGATGAGGTGGGGGCGGGCCTGATTATTTATCACCCCAAGGGTGCATTGCTCAGGAGAATCCTCGAGGATTTCGAGGTGCGCGAGCACCTCAAGCGCGGCTACCAACTGGTCAAGGGCCCCCAGATCCTGAAGGTGGACATGTGGCGGAAGTCCGGCCACCTGGACAATTACCGGGACTATATGTATTTCACCGAGGTGGAAGGTCAGAAGTACGGTCTCAAGCCGATGAACTGCCTTTCCCACATGCTTATCTACGGGTCAAAGATACGGAGCTATCGCGACCTGCCGCTGCGCTATTTCGAACTGGGGACCGTGCACCGGCATGAGCGGGCGGGGGTGCTGCACGGACTCCCCCGGGTGCGGGAATTCACCCAGGACGACGCGCATATCCTCTGCACGCCAGATCAATTGGACGAAGAAATCAAGGGCATTATCGACTTTATCTCCCAGGTGATGAAGATATTTAATTTCGAATTTGAGATGGAGCTGAGCACCCGCCCGGCTAAATCCATCGGCAGCGACGCGGACTGGAATCGGGCGACCCAAGCCCTCACCCGGGTGCTGCAGCAAAACCGCCTTCCCTTCC
Organism: uncultured Thermodesulfobacteriota bacterium; assembly: GCA_964459295.1. GTDB lineage: Bacteria > Desulfobacterota > WTBG01 > WTBG01 > WTBG01 > CAZWCD01. The sequence continues at coordinate 6,357 of CAYWLT010000129.1, read as the reverse complement.
GGATTCACGAGGGCGAAGGCGCCTTCTACGGCCCTAAAATAGACGTTACCCTCAAAGATGTGCTTGACAGAAAGTGGCAATGTGCTACTATCCAGTGCGATTTTTCCCTGCCGGAGCGGTTTGATTTAAGTTATATGGGACCGGATGGCGGCAGGCACCGGCCGGTCATGCTGCACCGGGTGATACTCGGATCGCTGGAGCGGTTTCTCGGGGTGCTGATCGAACACTATGCAGGGGCTTTCCCAACGTGGCTTGCCCCTGTTCAAGCAATAGTCCTTACCATTACCGAAAAGCACAATGACTTTGCCGAGGAGGTTTTCAAGCGCCTGCTTGCGGGCGGCATCCGGGTTGAGAAGGACTTGAGGAACGAAAGCTTGAAGCTTAAAATACGGGAAGCGCAGATGCAAAAAATACCCTACATGCTTGTGATTGGCGATAAAGAGGCAACCGGCGGTGGGGTATCACCGCGCACGCGCAGCGGTCAGGATCTTAAATTTATGCCGCTTGACGACTTTATGACCTTGATTGCGCAGGAGGCGCGCTTTCCGTCATAAACTGCTTTTACTAATTAGGAGGTGAAAAACATAGCAAAAGAACAAAGAATCAACGAGAGAATCAACAGCAAAGAGGTGCGGGTCATTAACAGCCAGGGGGTTCAACTGGGGGTGCTGCCGACATCCGAGGCCTTGAGGATGGCCCGGGAAGAAGGCTCCGACCTGGTGGAAGTGTCACCCAACGCCATGCCGCCGGTCTGCCGCATTATGGACTACGGCAAGTTTAAATATCAGCAGGAAAAAAGGTCAAACCAGGCCAAAAAGCGCCACGGCAGCGTGACCCACATTAAAGAAATCAAACTGCGGCCGCGCACCGAAGAGCATGACCTGCTGGTAAAAATAAGTCATATTAAGCGCTTTCTCACCCACGGAGACAAGGCCAAAATAAATCTCATGTTCCGGGGAAGAGAGATCGGCAATCCCGCCGCGGGAAAGGGGGTGCTGGACAGAATCATCGCGGAGATACAGGACATCGGCGTGGTGGAAAACCCTCCCCGGATGGAAGGCAGAAACATGGTCATGCTGCTTGCGCCCAAGACCTGACAACAGCGGCTTCTCCACAGACAACAATCAGCAGCCGCCATTCTGAATAATCATGCTGAGAGCCCGTTTCCACGGCGGGCACGGACAGAGAAAGGTACTGCAATGCCTAAAATCAAAACCAACAAGGGCGCTGCCAAGCGATTCGGAAAAACCAAGGGGGGAAAGATAACGCGGGGGAAGGCCTTCGCCAGCCACATATTAACCTCCAAATCCCCCAAGCGAAAACGCGGTCTCCGCAAAAGCAGCACCGTCAGCACGGTCGATGCCAAAAACATCAAGCGGCTGCTCCCGTATTTATAGGGATGCGGCGCCGGCCGGATGTTCAACAATCCAATGAACCGCAAGAGGAAAGGGCACTAAGCACATGCCACGAGTCAAGAGAGGCGTGAATGCACGCAAGAGAAGAAAAAAGATTTTAAAGCAGGCCAAGGGCTATCAAGGCGCCCGCGGCACCCTCCTGCGCAGCGCCCGGGAGGCGGTGGACCGGGCCTTGAAATACGCGTACCGGGACCGACGCACCAAAAAAAGAAATTTCAGAAGCCTTTGGATTACCAGGATTACCGCCGCGGTAAAGCTCAACGGCCTTACCTACAGCCAGTTCATCAAGGGACTCAAAAAGGCGGAAGTCATCCTCGACCGCAAGCTGCTCGCAGACCTGGCCGTATCCGACCCTCAGGCCTTTTCGAAGATTTCAACCCTGGCAAAAGAAAATATCTGAACCCGTTTGAGTATTCTGCACTGCCATGAAGGAACAGATCGAACATCTTGCTTCCGAAGCGGAACGCGCGCTGTCGGCGGCTGCAGATAAAAAGGGCCTTCTGCAGGTTAAAGCGGAATTTCTCGGTCGCAGCGGGAAGCTGACTCTGCTGATCAAGCAGCTCGGGCGGCTATCTGAGACTGACAGGCCCGTCCTGGGCCAGCTGATCAACCGGGCCAAGCAGTCCATTGAAAAAACCCTGGAGGAGCGTCTCGCCGTCCTCACCGCGCAGGAACAGGAAGCCGCATGCCGGAGGGAAGAGATTGACATCACCCTGCCCGGGAGAACCATCCCCCTGGGAAAGCGGCATCCCATCACCCGGGTTACCGAGGAAATAACCGCCATATTCACCGCCATGGGATTTCAGATCGCCGAGGGACCCGAGGTCGAGCTTGATTTCTACAATTTTGAGGCGCTGAACATGCCTCCCGACCATCCCGCGCGCGCCATGCACGATACCTTTTATATAACCGAAGACGTTCTCTTGCGAACGCACACCTCCCCGGTCCAGATCAGAACCATGGAAAAACTGAAGCCGCCGGTAAGCATCATCTCACCCGGCACCGCCTACCGCAGAGACTCGGACGTCTCCCATACCCCCATGTTTCACCAGGTGGAGGGATTCATGGTGGGAGAATCCATCTCCTTCAGTCACTTGAAAGGGGTGCTTACCGTATTCGCCCGCCACATGTTCGGGGAGGACTGCGGCATCCGCTTTCGCCCCAGCTTTTTCCCCTTCACCGAACCCAGCGCGGAAATCGACATACGCTGCGTCATCTGCAAAGGCGCCGGATGCAGGGTATGCTCCGGATCCGGATGGCTGGAAATACTGGGCTCGGGCATGGTCCACCCCGCCGTCTTCAGGATAGTCGGGTATGATCCGGAGCGGGTGACCGGCTTTGCTTTCGGCATGGGCATCGAGCGGATTGCCATGCTGAAATACGGCATCGACGACATCCGCCTGTTCTTCGAAAACGACACCAGGTTTTTAGCACAATTTTAAACCCTCACCCGCTCAGCCGCCCATGCTGGTAAGTCTCAACTGGTTAAAAGAGTTTATTGCCATTGATGTGGCCGCCGGGGAGCTGGCCGAGTTGCTTACCCTCTCCGGCAGCCAAGTGGAAAGCTGCACCGAACGGGGAGGGGAACTAGATGGGATTGTGGTGGGACAGATCACCTCCGTCGGCCCCCATCCCAACGCGGACAAGCTCTCGCTGTGCACGGTCGACAGCGGCACCGCCACCCACCGCATCGTATGCGGGGCGCTCAATATTCGGCCGGGCGACAAGGCGCCGCTCGCCCTTGACGGCACCCGCCTGCCCGGGGGCGCCACCATTAAAAAATCAAAAATACGCGGCGAGGTTTCAGAGGGCATGCTCTGCTCGGAAACCGAGCTGCTTATCGGAACCGACCAGTCGGGGGTGATGATTCTTCCCCCTGACGTCACGGTGGGTCGTAGCCTGGCTGAGGCGCTGGGGCTGCACGACGTCATTCTCGATATCGGCCTCACCCCCAACCGCCCCGACTGCCTCAGCATTATGGGCATCGCCCGCGAAATAGCCGCCATCACCCGCAAGCCGCTTCGCAACCCCTCGCCCGCCATCACCGAATCGGGCGATGATATCTCCCGCCTCACCTCCGTCACCATTGAAGCCCCCGACCTCTGCCCCCGCTATTGCGCCCGCATCATCACCGGGGTAACCATCAGGCCCTCGCCGCTGTGGATGCGAAGGCGGCTCGAGGCATGCGGGATGAGGGCCATCAACAACATCGTTGACGCGACCAACTACGTGCTCCTGGAAACGGGGCAGCCGCTTCATGCCTTTGACCTTAACCTGCTTGAAGGGAAACGGATCATCGTAAGGCGCGCCGATGCGGGATCGTCCTTCACCGCCCTTGATGGGAAGGAGCGCATTCTGCCCGAGGACGCGCTGGTGATCTGCGATGGATCAAAGCGGCCGGTTGCCCTTGCCGGGATCATGGGCGGTCTCAACAGCGAGGTTTCTTCGGAGACCACAACCATCCTGCTGGAAAGCGCCTATTTTACCCCGGCCGGAATTCTCAGCACCTCGAGAAAGATGGGCATTCGGACCGAGGCCTCCCAGCGATTTGAGAAAGGGATCGATCCCGAGGGTGTCCTCCGGGCGATGAACCGGGCAGCCGAACTGATGGCCGCCTGCGCCGGCGGGACCGTCAATCCGGGAATAATCGACAACCGTCCGGTTCCCCCGCAACCGGCTCCGGCCATCATGCTGAGCACCGCGCGAACCAACCAGGTGCTGGGCACGCGATTTTCCAAAGAGGAGATCAGGCAAACCCTGACCGATCTGGCCTTCACCGTCACCGACGGAAACGGAGACGGCATCGCCGCCACCCCCCCCTCATTCAGGGTGGACATCACCGAGAGCATTGATCTGATAGAAGAGGTTGCCCGGCTTCGCGGATACGACACCATCGCCGAAACCCTTCCCCCGGTCTCGCCGCTGCCGCCAGCCAGGGACCGGGCGCGGGACATGGACAGGAACATCCGGAACTGTCTTACCCGCCTGGGCTATAATGAAATAGTTACCTACAGCTTCATCGCGCCGACTGACCTTGCCGCCATGAACCTTCCCGAAGGCGATCACCGCCGGCGGCCCCTGACCCTGCTCAATCCCCTGACCGAGGAGCAGTCCTGCATGCGGACCACGCTTGTCCCGGGGCTCCTCGCTGCGGCACGGAAAAATATCAACCAGAAAAACCTGAATCTGAAGCTTTTTGAAGTGGGGCCGGTTTTCCTGCCCGAGGCAGACAAAAAGCTCCCCCGGGAAGAGAAAACGGTGGCGGGCCTGCTGACCGGTCTGTACCAGGAGGAAACCTGGAACAGCGCGGCGCGGGAGGTGGACTTCTTCGACCTTAAGGGCTGCGTGGAAATGCTGCTGCATGAGCTCCATGTCGACGGCTTCTCGCTTGAGTCTGCTCAGCACGGCCCGTTTCTCCGCGACCACCGGGCCCTCAATCTGGTCATAGATAAGCAAAGGGCGGGTGGCGCGGGCGAACTGCATCCCGCCGTGGCCGAGCGGTACGGTTTCTCCCAAAAGATATACCTTTTCGAAATATCACTCCCGTACCTGCTTTCCCGCTCTACCGAGGAGAGAAAATTCCAGGCCCTGTCCAAGTATCCCCCCGTCATGAGAGACATTGCCCTGGTCATTGACGAAAACATATCCGGACAGCGCATATTGGATGTAATGCGCGGATTTAAAAACAAATTTGTTGAAGAAATTAGAATTTTTGATTACTATATGGGACCATCGGTCCCGGCCGGTAAGAAGAGCCTCGGCTACCGCATAAAATATCAATCGTATGATCATACCCTCACCGACCGGGAGGTGAATAAATGGCATGAAGAATTGATTCAGATTCTCAGCCGTGAACTGGGGGCAGAATTAAGGAAATAAAAACCGGAAACCGCGCTGCAAGGAGGTACAGGGGATGACCAAGGCGGACATCATCGAGAGCGTATATGAAAAAGTGGGCCTTTCAAAAAAAGAGGCCAACAGCATTGTCGAGCTGGTGTTCGAAACCATCAAGTCTACGCTGGAAAAAGGCGAAAAGGTAAAAATATCCCGGTTCGGCAACTTTGTGGTGCGACAAAAGCGAACCCGCAGGGGAAGAAATCCCCAGACCGGGAGCGAAATTGAAATTACCGCGAGAAAAGTACTTACCTTCAAAGCCAGTCCTGTTCTGAAAAAAGCGCTGAGCCAATGAAGGCATTATGGACGCGATGGCTTCGCGACGCCATTCAGGCGACGGCGGACATGCCCATGCGCCGGAACACATAAGAACACATTTTTGCGGTGGCCCCATGTCTAAAGCGGAACCAACAACTCCCTCCATTCCCAACAAGCTTTATTTCAAAATCGGCGAGGTGAGTGAGATTACCGACACGGAGCCGTATGTCATCCGATACTGGGAGTCGGAATTCAAGAATATCAAGCCGGGCCGGACCCAGTCCAACCAGCGAGTATACCGGAGAAAAGACGTGGAGAACATCCTGGAGATAAAGCACCTGCTGTATGAGGAAAAGCTCACCATCGCCGGCGCGCGCAGAAAGTTGCAGGACAAAAAGACCGAGGACAAAAAGCAGCTTGACCTGGATTTCACCGCCAAAACAGAACACCCGGATCAACTGGCCATATTGAAGGAAATCAAAGAAGAACTTATAGCGCTGCGCAAGATCCTCGGCTGACCCCCCCCAGCTTTCCCCCCGGGTCTCACCCTGTATATCCCGGCACACCCGATCTCATTGTTTTTGCGCCCTTGGACGCCACCCGCCTTTTTTTTACCCTCCGCGTGAAAAAACGGTGAAGAAAAAAATTGGTTTTTCCGATAGGTGGTACGTACCGATTGTGCGCAGCTCTGTGGAAAGGAGTGGGTCATCCCCCTTACCCTAACCCGCTCCCGCCAGAGACTGTGTCATAATGTCATTCTTCTATGTTGAAAAGCAAGTCTCTTTTTTAC
>CAYWLT010000128.1:0-8648 GCA_964459295.1 uncultured Thermodesulfobacteriota bacterium | reverse complement strand
TTGGACGGTGAGGCGCAGTTCTTGGTGTATCAATGCAATCAGGGCCGGAATACGCTGACGGAGGGAATCGGAAAGCTGCAAACCCGGTGCGGCTGCCGATGTAATGCCCGCCCCGATGACGAGTATGTCGATCTCTGGAAACAGCTCACGGGCCATGCCGAGCGTCTGAATCAGGCCTAAGCCATGCGATAAAGTCCGGTCATCTCCGGGAAGGGCACAGATGGCCGGAAAACGTTTTGCCTCGATGGCGCCGGGCGCAACGCCGGTCAGTGCGTCAATCACGATAAGCTTCGTAATGCCGGAAAGTTGGGTGAGTATATCCTGCGGGGCCGAACCTGCATCGAGCAGCCGTACTCGAGAAGAAAGACCGCCCGCTGCCAGCTCCTTAAGTACCGCCGGCCCGAGTCCATCATCACCCATGAGCACATGACCGACCCCGGCTATGAGGATGTCTGCCTTGCTGACCGGATTCATACTTATGCCATGGCGAGCAGCGTCTTTACCTTTTCGATGAGCATTTTCGGCTGGACCGGTTTTTCCAGAAACGCCTCCACCGGCAGATACGCCCCGTCGGTCTCGGGGCTGAACTTCATATGCATCTCCCTGCCGACAGCGGTGACCATGAGAATGGGTATTTTCGCAAAGGGGCCGTATTCGGAGCCGGGCGCGGCATTTTTCAGGGTATAGCTGACCTGGAAGCCCTCGGTGAGCTGGTCCATCATGACATCGAGGATGATGAGATCTGGCCGCACCTGCTTGACCTTGCTCAAGCCCTCGGTTCCGTTGAGCGCACTGTGCACTTCAAAATCCTGTGCTTCAAGCACCATTTTCATTGCCTCCACAATGTCCGGGTCGTCATCGATGATAAGTATTTTTTTCATGGCCCTTCCTCGCTTAACCGATAGGTTTACCCGTGGTTTGAGATTCGTTCCGCACCAGAAAACCTTCCCTAATCAATAAAGCTTACATCCAGATAATGGGTTGAGCAGGAAATGCAGGGATCATAGGCACGAACCAGCATTTCAAGATTGAGCCGGATGGCATCCTGCGGTTGATCAAGTATGGTGGGCAGAAACGCCTCCATATCCTTCTGAATGTTTGCGTGATTCTGATTGGTGGGAATAATGCAATTGGCGCTTAACACCTCTCCGCGGTCATCGTAGGTGTAATCGTGAAAAAGTATTCCGCGGGGCACCTCGACAATGCCCACCCCCCGCCCCGCGCGGGGCTTTATCTGAAGGGCCTCCTCATGGAGCCCTTGTGCCAGGATGGTATCAATAAGCGAAATGGCCTGTTCCAGCGATTCAACGATTTCCACCACCTGAGCAATGGAAATCATGAACGGATTATGGCAGGGCGCCTTCAAGTTGAGGGCGGACGCGGCCTTCTTGGCCGCGGGATGCAGACGGTCATGATTAATGTTAAAGCGGGCCAGCGCGCCAACCATAAATGATTCCCGCTTATGCCGGGTGTACTTTGCCGTTGACTGGGGAACGCAATATTCATTGGTTATCCTGAGATACTCCGCATCGGCAAACGGACCGGCATCAGAAGTGGTAAGTTCTCCTTCATAGAGGGGATATTCAGTTTTAGAGGAAAGGGCGACGTATTCCGTTTCCCGCGCAAAGCCGGGTATCTTTAAGGACGCAAACAGATTAACCGTCTTGTCAATCTCCGGTCGCGCATCCTCAAGCCGCCCGCGGAACTGCTCAAGCTCCGACCGTTTGGGCAGGCAACTGAATCCCCCCACTTTGCAGCGGATGGGATGCACGGTACGCCCGCCGACCAGGTCACAGAGGTCATTGGCCAGCTTCTTCAGGGCCAGCGCCCGGAGCACCACATCCCGGTGGGTATTCACCAGCGGGAAAACGCTGCCGACTCCGAAAAAGTCCGGGGCAACCAGGAAATAGGTATGGAGCAAATGGCTCTGCATATTTTCCCCGTGCAGGAGGAGCTTGCGCAGCAGGCGTGTCTGCTCGGATATGCGAACTCCCATCGCAGCCTCGGTCGCCTTGAGAGAGGCCATCTGGTGGCCGATGGAGCAAATGCCGCAGATGCGGGAGGTAATGTGATTCACTTCCTGATAGGGTCGTCCCTGCAGGAACGCTTCAAAAAAGCGCGGGGCCTCCACCACATTCCAGGAGCACTTTTCAATGGTCCCCTTTTTCACATTAACCTCGATATTTCCGTGGCCCTCTACCCGGGTCAGATGGTGCACACTGATGGAAATATTCTCACTGCTCATTGCTGTCCTCCGTGTAGGCATTAAATAACCGGAATTCCTTTTTGATCATCTCCGCGCTGAGCCCGTACCTGGCCATGACATCCGCCTGTCCGTTTTTATTGGGATCGCTGATATATCCCCGGCAGCCTTGGCAGGCATCAAGATTGCTCGGGCACCAGGCACCGCAACCGGCACGGGTTATGGGACCGAGGCACTTCTGTCCCAGCTCATACACGCAGAGGTTGTCCTTGAGCTTGCATTCCACGCACACCGGGTAGTCGGGGATCTCCGGCTTTTTCCCGAGCAGCAGCGCCTGTACCACCCTCACAAATTCATCCTTATGGATGGGACAGCCGGGAATTTGGTAATCCACCGGTACCACTGCATGGATGGGTCGGGCGGGAAAGGTTTCATAGCTGGTGGCCTTGTCCCCGTAAACAATGATCTTGACCCGGGTCGTGCCCATGGCGTTACTGAGGGCGTTCAAACCCCCGGTACAAGCGCAGGCGCCCATCGCCACCAGGATTTTTGCGTGCTCCCTGATCTTCTTCAGGCGGGGTATGTCAGTTTCTCTGGTGATGGACCCTTCCACAAAGGCAATGGCATAGTCATCGGAGGCCTCGGTCATTGCCTCGCGAAAGGCGACTATATCCACCAGATCGATCAACGTGGGTAGTTCCGTTTCCAGGTTTACCACCTGAAGCTGGCAGCCCTCACAGCCGGCAAAATCGAAAAAAGCAATCTTCGGTTTCATCTCAGAGAGCCTCCTCTTTGTCTTCTATTTGGGACAGCGCGAATACCGGGCCGTCCTGGCAAACATAATAGTTGTTGATCTGGCAATGACCGCACTTGCCCAGCCCGCATTTCATGCGGCGTTCAAGCGAGAGCCAGATGTTCTGTTTCGGAACTTCCTTGGCCCGGGCCTCAAGCAGGGCATATTTGTACATTACCGGCGGTCCCACGATCAGTGTCGCGGTTCTGCGCGCGTCAATGCTGATCTTCTTAAAAAGGGTGGTAATAACACCCACATTGCCGGTCCAGCTCTCATCGCCCCGGTCAACCGTCTCCAGAAACTCAACGTCCACGCGGGAAGACCAATGGGTCAGCTCATCGGTAAACAGCCGTTCTTTGGGCGATCGGGCGCCGAAGAGGATGATAATGCGCCCGAAGGCGTCCCGGTGGGTCAGGCTGTACTTGATGAGGGAGCGAAGTGGGACCAGCCCGATGCCGCCGGCTACAAACAGTAGGTCTTTACCCATGAGGGCCTGCAACGGAAATCCGTTCCCGAAGGGACCCCGTATTCCCAGGGAGTCCCCGACGGCAAGTCCATGCATCGCCCGGGTAAGATTGCCGGCAGCGCGCACGCCCAGCTCAAACGAATTGTCCTCAGCCGGGGGGGATGAAATGGATATGGGACCTTCACCAATGCCAAAGAGTGACACCTCAACAAACTGACCCGGAATATGGCCGAGGCTGCGTCCGTTATCCAGGGTAATGGTAAAAAGCCGCTCGGTGGCCGTTAGCGGCACAACGTTTTTAACGGTTGCCTTTTCAGGCAGATAGGGAGATTTCATTTGTTCTGCAGGCTGCATCACTATACCTCCTTCTGCGCCATGGCGTTAAACACCTCAACCGGATTAATACCCGCAAGGCAGTGCGTGGTGCAGCGTCCACACCCTACACACCCCGGCTTGTCATATCTCTCCAGCATATATTTTCCCTTGCGGAAGAACCGGTGTTTGTTCCGGTGGGCACGCGACTCGCGGAATACCTCGCCGGAGGCAACCCTGGTAAAGTCCTTGAGCAGGCATCCGTCCCATGTCCGATAGCGGACACCACCTGAGAGGTCCAATGCCATCTCATCTTTGACGTCAAAGCAGTAACAGGTAGGGCATACCAGATTGCACGATCCGCAGCCCAGACAGCGCTTATCCAATTCCTCCCATACCGGATGATGCTGATTCTTTTCCAGCAGCATGGGCAGATCCTTGACGGAGGGCACAACCTTATTCAGCGCAAATAGGGACCATGCCCGGTCCTGTTCCTTATGAAACTGCGCCCGCTGCAGATCGCTCGGCTTCCTTACCGCCTGCGTGGGCAGAATCCGGCTTCCTTTCTCGGAGCCTACCCGCACGAAATATGACCCGTCAATCTCGGTCAGCATGAGGTCAAATCCCGTCTCCGCCGTAGCCGTACCCATGCTCGAGCAAAATGCGTTGATTGAAGGCCTGGTTACATCCACCCCGACAATGGTGGTTCGTTCCCGCAGGTCCAGGTAATAGGGATCCTGCGGCCCGTCCCGGAACACCTCATCGAGCAGGCTGATCGCATGAATGTCGTAGGGATGAACGCCGAAGATGATCTGCTCCTTGCTCTCCCGGGCGGGAATCCTTCCCTCCGTGCCGGTAAAGGCAACCAGTTCTTCACGTGGCGGAAAAATAAACTTCTTGGGAGACTGAAGGGTGACATCATAGTTTAATACCGCCTCGTTCACCTCTTCCAGTTTCTCGTAGCGGTATTTCCCATGATATGTTTTTACACCGATCACTTCGGATCCGCCGTCAAGCAGATCGGCTATCCAGGGCGTCACTGCATTCTTGCTTAGTACCAGCTCGTTCATATCATTACCCTCATTGTGCTTGCTATGCTTGGTTTAACCCGGATTTTTTGTGTTGGCGAAAGCTTCCCCCCCCATTATATTACCTCACTAGCACAAGGTGTGAAAAAATAAAAGCAAAAAAATATGTGGAACTCTGTCTTTTATCAAGGTCCCATCTGAACACAATCCAGCCGGGTTTGTTTTTTGGGGCAGGTGATAGTATGGAGAGTCCGGTGCGGCTTCCTGCCAAAACCCCCTCGGCACTCGGTGCAGAAGGGGGTTTTTTTGCACGGTATTCCGGGCTGTTGAAAAAGGTGATCCTGCGCTTACAGCCCGAATTGGCTGAACAGATCCCGGCTGAAGTATTCATCGGAGTTCAGCCGCTCGTCTGCCTTTTCATCGGTCAGCCAGACAATCTCGGCGCCGTGTTTATCGTTTTTCAAGATATGTTCCACCAGGAAGGGCGTAACCGTCTCAACCGTATCGGCCAGGCAGTTGAGGATCGGTTTTATGGATTCAAGCTCCTCCGCCGGCCTTTTGCGCATGCCGTTTATCAGGAAGTCGGTGAGCACTATGCCGGGACTTAAAAAACCGACCTGCACCGGGGTGTTTTCGGTCTCGTCGATTATCGCCTCGGTAAAATATCGGAGCGCCCGTTTGGAGGTGCCGTACACGCTCAAGCCGGCCAGTTTGTTGTCATTGCTGCCATGGCCCTCCATGTTATAAATCTGCCCGAACCCCTGCCGGAGCATGCCCTGCAAGGCTATCTTGCTGCCGTAGACCATGCCGGTGACATTGGTATCGATAACCGGCTTTATTTCCTCAATGTTCATTTCCGCGAGAATCTTTGTGATATGGGTAACCCCGGCATTGTTAATCCAGATATCAACCCTGCCAAATCGGCTTAGCGCGGCATCCCAGAGGGATTGGACCTGCTTATAATCCGTAACCTCGCAGGGCTTACCGCTCACCGTGTCTGCGCCATACTGTTTTGCCAGCCGTTGCACTGCTGCGTCAACGGTGGCCTGACTGCGGCCGCTGAGCATTACCCGGCATCCTCTTTTTAAAAACTCAATTGCCATGCCGTGCCCGAGCCCCCTGGTGCTTCCTGTTATGACCACTGCTTTCATGCCGACCTCCTTGGGCCTTGCCTGCTATTTAGCCGCGGAAAGTAATCGGATACTGAAACCAACCATGCCATCAGGCCTGTGGTCCTCCGACCCGCTTTCGCGCTCCTCCGGCATGGCCTCCCTCTTTTTGAAAAAGGATCAATTTCCGAAACAGGGTTTGTCCTCATGTTTCTTTCACCATCGAAGCCATATCACAGCACGCACCCATATTCAAGTAAAGAGAGAAAAGCATTTCTTCCCATAAGGGTTCCTGCCCTTGTGGTCGGACCAAGCCAACCCATTAATCTTACATTGCATTTAAATGAAAACAAGTGTTTCCAGTTTCCCTAATACCTCTATAGTTACCGACTCCGGCACGATACATATGAACTCGGCGTTACAAGCCCGCCGATCAAGCTTCTTTACCTGGTCGGATAATATTGCGCCGCTAACTGGAAGTCCATCCGGCAGCGCCACCTCAAACGGATATTCTTTAACCTTGGTTGTAATTGGACATGACAAAGATACTGCAGCTGTCCCAAGGGCATGTCTGCTCATGGAAGATTAGCTTTAAGATTGGGAATCCCTGAAATTATCATCTCCCTGTTACAACCATGTAAAAAGGAGACTTGCTTTTCAACATGGAAGAAGAATGACCTAATCTCTCGAATCGTATTGTCATTATTAATAGGGGTCAGATGCCTACCTATCTTTTTCATATCTGAATAAATTTCATGCCCGTAATCTGCATAACAATAGTCACAGAAGAAAGCCGGGACAATTCTCTTGTCCGGTCAGATACCGGGGAAATAATGCTTGCTCCTGCAGGGCAGTTTTGCTAATATCAGCCCCTGCGGAGTTCACTGCGGGGTTTGCGCTATCAGACTATCTCCGAAAGGCGGGCATGGCAAAAAAACAAAAAAGACAAAAACCATTGACCATTGATACCCTGTGGGGCGATCGTCTCAAAGAGGAAGCGGCGGACGGTCTGCTTGCCTTTACCTCCGGCCGCGACGTGCGGCCCTCTCCACCCTATGATGAGCGGCTGATTACGTACGATATCTGGGGAAGCAAGGCTCATGCGATCATGCTGTGGAAGCAGAGCCTCATATCCCGGGAAGAGACGCAGACCCTGGTGCGGGGTCTCGAGGAGGTGGAAAACCTGTATGCCAAAGGGTCCTTTATCGTAGACCCGGCCAAGGAAGATGTACACAGCACCATTGAAACTTACCTGATTGAGCACTACGGCATGGAATCCGCCGGACGGCTTCACACCGGCCGGAGCAGGAATGACCAGATCGCCCTGGACCTGCGGCTCTACATGCGGGCGGAGGCGCTGGACTTTGTCATGTTGCTGATCGGCCTGATTGATACCATGACCCTTGTAGCCAAGAATCATCGTGATGCGATCATGCCGGGCTATACCCACCATCAGCCGGGAATGATCGGCTCCTGGGGACACCTGCTGTTTTCCTTCGCGCTTCCCCTGGAGCGGGACGTAAAAAGATTCGTCAACTGGTATGACCTCTTTAATTACAATCCCCTGGGCGGAGCGGCCGGCTACGGGACGCGCCTTCCCCTGGACCGGAAGCTCACCGCCCGGCTCATGGGCTTTGACGGTGTGCACCGGAGCTCCATCGACCCCACGCACAACCGCTGGGAGCCGGAGTCGGAGCTGGGGTATGCCGTTTCCATCTTGATGAATCATCTGAGCAATCTGGCACAGACGCTCATACTGCTGAGCACCTCCGAGTTCGGCATGCTATCCCTGAATGATGCCTACTGCACCGGCAGTTCGCTCATGCCCCAGAAGCGAAACCCGGATCCGCTCGAGGCGGTCAAGGGAAAATCCGCGTACGCGCAGGGCATGCTGGTGGCGATGCTGGCGCTGGGTCGCTCATTGTTCGCCGGGTATAACCGTGATTCCCAGTGGAGCAAGTATCCGCTCATGGACGTGGTTGAGGAGTGCAAGCCGTCGCTGCCGATCATGAAGGAAATCATTGCCTCACTCACCTTCAATCGCAAGGCAGCGCTGGAGTCGTGCAAGCGAGGCTTTGTCGCCGCGACGGACGTGGTGGAGTGGATGGTTCGCAAACACTCCCTTCCCTTCAGGAAGGCAAAGATGGTAGTGGAAAAGGCGGTGGCCTATGCAGAGCAGCAGAACAGTGAAATCGTCACTACCGGCGCGCTGAAGCGTGCCCTGGCCGACATGGACATCAACCTGACTTTCAAGGATCGCGATCTGGCGTTGTGCCAGAAGCCGGAGCGGGCGCTGCAGGCGCGCAAGATCAAGGGGGGACCGTCTCCGGCGGCGCTGATGCATGAGATAGACCTGCTGCAGAAGACCATGCGGGACCATGCGCTGTGGCTGAAGCGTAAGCGCGTCCACATCGAAAAGGCACGGAAGGAAATGGAGGAGATCATTTCTTCATTGTGATTACGGGGCTGAAGCATTCGCGGCGCAAAGCTGTTCCTGCCGGGGTCGTATGTGAATTCGATGCACGAACACGCATGTCCCCCGGGGCCGCCATTAATCGTCAAATTTAAACATTATGATAGACGAGTCATTCTGCGGCTCGACCGCAGAATCCAGTTGTTATTTGTTATTGGATCCTGCGATCAAGTCGCAGGACAATTGACGTGATTTTCTGTTATTATTTCGAATCAGTAGTGTCCCAACGTTAATCGAAGAGGGACAGCTGTTTACAGCGATGTT
>CAYWLT010000127.1:0-8663 GCA_964459295.1 uncultured Thermodesulfobacteriota bacterium | reverse complement strand
CTATATTTCCCCGCCACGCCACCATGCATGAAAATATCGATTTTAAGACGCGTCATTCTGCGGCTCGACCGCGGACTCCGGTAGGAACGGTTTTCAGCTACAACTTTTTTATGGCAATTTTACTTGAAAAATCTAAAGAAATTATTTTTTTATTTTTTTGCCTTGACACACCATATGTCGTGGTATAACCTTCCGCCATAACAAAATAAGCCAACCAGGGGGGAGTGATTGTGTTATTACGAGAGGAGAGAGACAACCGCGCGAAAAAATCTTTTTTTTTGGATGAAACCACCGACATGGCCCTCTTCGTCAGAACCTCCGATGAAGACATGGCCTTCTGGAACCGGCAACGAATTGTTGACGCCCTCCTTAAAGAGACCGACCTCGACCGGCCCACCGCGGAAGCAATCAGCAGGGAAGTGCAGGAACTGATCATCGCCTCCAAGATTTCCCTCATCACCGCCCCCCTCATCCGGGAACTGGTCAACGCGCAGCTTATCGCCAAAGGGCTGGAGAAGGCCCGCAAAATGCACACTCGTTTGGGCGTGCCCCTCTATGACGTCGACCAATTCATCCTCCATCCCAACAAAGAGAATGCCAACGTCCCCCACGGTCCCGAGGCAACCAATCTGACCCTGGCGGAAAACATCAAGAAGGAATACGCCCTGCTCAACGTTTTTTCCCAGCCCATCGGCGACGCGCACATGCGCGGTGACATCCACCTGCATGACCTGGGCTTTGTCGACCGACCCTACTGCTCCGGCCAGTCACTCGAGTACATCAAGAAATTCGGCCTGAGTTTGCCCAACGCTCTTTCCATCGCCAAGCCGGCCAAGCATCCCGAGGTGCTGCTCGCCCACATGGTCAAGTTCGCCGCCGCCCTGCAGAGCAATTTCGCGGGGGCCATCGGCTGGGATGCGGTAAACATCTTCTTCGCCCCCTACCTGGTGGACTTAAGCGATCGGGAAATCAAGCAGCTGGCCCAGATGCTCATCTTCGAGTTCTCCCAGCAGGCGGTGGCGCGGGGCGGCCAGGCTATTTTCTCCGACATAAACCTCTACTGGGAGGTGCCCAAACATTTTGAGGACGTGCCGGCCATCGGGCCGGGCGGGGTTTACACCGGCAAAACCTACGAGGAGTACCGCGGGGAAGCGCAAAAATTCGTCTGGGCCCTGTTTGACGTCTACCAGGAAGGGGACGGCACCGGCAGGCCCTTCTTCTTTCCCAAGCCGCTGGTGCACATTACCGAAAAGTTCTTTGCCACCGAGGGGCACGAGGATTTCCTCAACCACATCTGTAATGTGGCGGGAGACAAGGGCAACACTTACTTTGTGTTTGACCGGGGGAGAACCGCCAAGATATCGGAATGCTGCCGGTTGAGTTTCAAGCTGGATGACCAGGATTTAAACGACGCCCGGGAACCCTGGAGGATGCGCTACTCCGCGCTGCAGAACGTCACCCTCAATCTGCCGCGCCTGGGCTACCTGAGCGACGGCGACGACGCGACGCTCTTCTCCCGCATATCCGACCTGATGGACCTGACGGTGCGGGCGCACCGGGAGAAGAAGGCATTTATCGAGCAACTGCTTTCCCAGGAAGAAAAGAGCCCGCTGTCGCTGCTCACCATGAACAAGGACGGAGCGCCCTACCTGAAGATGCAGCGGGCCAGCTACCTCATCGGTATGCTGGGCCTAAACGAGCTCGTCCACATCCACACCGGCGAAGAGCTCCATGAAAGCAACCGGGCCTTCAAGTTCGGCCTGAAGGTGATCTCCCACATGGATCTGCTGGCAAAGAAGCTGAGCAAGGAGCATGGCATGAGATTCGTGCTGGAGCAGACTCCGGCTGAAAGCACTTCCTACCGGTTTGCCCGGCTCGATTTGAAATATCACGCTCCCCGGGCGCGACAGTTTGTCAAGGGCGACCTTGACACCGGTGAGACCTACTACACCAATTCAACCTCGTTTGCCGTTTCAGCGCACATGAACCCCATTGACCGGGTGATCAAGGAGGGCCTGTTCCATCCCCGAATCGAGGCGGGCGCGCTTACCCATATATGGCTTGGGGAAGCGCGCCCCTCGAAGGAATCCCTGGCCAACTTTGTGGTCAAAACCTTCAGGAACTCGCTCAACGATCAGATAACCTTTTCGCCGGAATTCACCAACTGTCTGCACTGCCGCTTGACCCACCGTGTGCTGAAAAACAAGTCACCGGCCTGGCGTTGAAACAAGGTCCAGTGCATTTCCCGGATCACCGGCTATTTTACCAAGATCTCCAGCTGGAACAAGGGCAAGCGGGGAGAACTGAAGGACCGGTTCAAGAATCAGGGATACTTCTGAGAAGCGAGTTTACCCCTCACCCCATCCCTCTCCCCAGCGGGGAGAGGGTGCAGCTATTCGCGGTTTTTACTTTGAGGAGACGGTTTAATAGTAGTTCCCTCTACCCTTTGGGGGAGAGGGTTAGGGTGAGGGGGCATGATAAATCTATTTTTACATGCGTGCAGCCTGGAAAGGCGCTGCAGAGGGGGAATTGCAAAACCATGGAAACGATAAAGCTGTTTGTAAAAGAGGGATGCGGACTGTGTCCCTCCGCCAAGGAAGTGGGATCGCAGCTAAGCCGGGAAGGGCATCAGGTGCTGTGCTATGATCTGGACACGGCGGATGGCTTGGCCGAAGCATCGTATTATGGGGTGCTTTCAACGCCGACCATGATCATTGAGGACGATAACGAAAACCTGCTGGCCGATTTTCGCGGCACCGTCCCCACCTTCCAGCAGGTAAAAAACACCCTGGCAGGCTGTTGAAAAATAACCATCTGCTGCGTTACGCTCATCCTTGGTCATTGCGGCGTAGGCACATGTACGCCTCATTCCTCAGGATTTCGCGTGCCTTGCATCTGGATATTTTTGAACAGCCTGGAAGAACACTTTTTCAACAACCTGCTAGAGCGGTAATGGCGGTACAACCCGGTTTCCCCGCGTTCGCACACACCTGTAGGGGCGGCCGGTCGCCCCTGCATAGCTCTTCAGAGCGAGCTTCCATGGACTTTCCTGTAAAAGGCTTTCTGGAAACCTCCTTCGTTGACTGGCCGGGCAAAATAACCTCGGTTCTGTTTCTTCCCCGTTGCAACTTCCGCTGCCCCTATTGCCACAATCACGAGCTGGTCACCGACCCCGGACAGTTTCCCACCGTGCCCTTTGATCACATCCTGGAAACCCTGCGACATTACCGCGGATGGATCGACGGCGTGTGCGTGACCGGCGGCGAACCCACCCTCCTCCCTTCCCTACCAAGGCTCATCGAAAGCATCAAACGGGAGGGGGTGCCGGTAAAACTTGACACCAACGGATCGCGTCCCCGGGTATTAAAAAACCTGATTACCGCGCGCCTGATTGACTGCGTCGCCATGGACGTCAAGGCGTCGCTCGACCGGGAAGCATACTCCCGTTGCTGCGGAGTCTTGGTCAATCTTGACGATATCCTGGAAAGCATAAGCCTGCTTAAAGCAAGCGGCCTTCCCTGCGAATTCCGAACCACCGTAGTGCCGACCTTCATTGGGGAGAAAGATCTGATCCGCCTGGCCCATCAGCTCAAGGGCGCGCGAAGGCTTACCCTCCAGCACTTCAGCCCGGCCCATACGCTTGATCCCCGCTGCCGCACCATAGCGCCTTACCCTGAAAACCGGTTGCGGGCAATGCAGGCGGCAGTCGACTCCATCCTCAAGGGAGATTCCGCAGCAAGCCAGCCCGACTCATCCTTATACCTGCAGGCCGTTTAGCAGGCTGGATATAGTTTGCCAAATAGTATGTGGCTCAAAGGGGAGGGGTGTTTTTTAACAGCCTGCTAGAAATCCCCTGAAGATATCCCACTCTCTCACTGTGCCGACACCCTCAAAAACTTTCTACCGCTTCTTTCATCAACATGATATACTGAAACCATGAATGCGCAGGAAAAGGGAAAACAACTGGTAACCAGGCCCGGCAAACCGTTGCCGTTAGGCGCAACCCCGCGTGAACGGGGCGTGCAGTTTGCCATCTTCAGCCGTCACGCCACTGCCGTCACCCTGCAACTTTTTGCCGCATCCGACGACCGCACGCCGATGGCGGAAATTGCGCTCGATCCGCGGGTCAATAAAACCGGCGACATCTGGCATGTTTTCGTTGATGGAATCAGCGCGGGTCAGCTCTACGGCTACCGGGCCGACGGTCCCTACCGGCCCCTCCAGGGCATGCGCTTCAACAAACACAAGCTCCTGCTCGATCCCCACGCCCGGGCGGTGACCGGCAATTTCAACTGGGATCTCTCGGATGCGCGCGGCTATGACAGCAGCTCCCCCGATGGCGATCTTTCTTTTTCCACCGCGGACAGCGCGGGAGGGGCTCCCAAATGCATCGTCATGGATAACGACTTCAACTGGGAAGGCGACCGTCCGCTCAACATCCCCATGAAAGACACCATCATCTATGAAATGCACGTTCGCGGATTCACCCGCCACCCCAGCGCCAAGGTGAAACACCCCGGAACCTTCCTCGGGGTGGTGGAAAAGATACCGTACCTGCGGGAGCTGGGCATCACCGCGGTGGAGCTGCTTCCCATCCAGGAGTTTGATGAATTTGAAATAATGAAAACCAATCCGGTCAGCGGCGCGCGGCTGAGCAATTACTGGGGATACAGCACCATGAGCTTCTTCGCCCCCGGGGGCCGCTACAGCAGCAGCGGCAGCATGGGCGAGCAGGTGCGGGAATTCAAGCTGATGGTCAAGGAGCTGCACCGCGCCGGGATCGAGGTGATACTCGACGTGGTGTTCAATCACACCGCCGAAGGCAATGAAACCGGGCCCACCCTGTGCTTCCGCGGGCTGGACAACACCATCTACTATATGCTCGATGACGGGGGGAGGCGTTACAAAAATTTTTCCGGCTGCGGCAACACCGTAAACTGCAACCACCCCCTGCTCCGGGAGTTTATCATTGATTGCCTGCACTACTGGGTGATGGAGATGCACGTGGACGGCTTCCGCTTCGACCTGGCCTCGATCCTGGGACGGGACCAGCGCGGCAGAATACTGGAAAATTCCCCGCTGATCGAGCGCATTGCCGAAAACCCGGTCCTGCGCAACACCAAGATCATCGCCGAGGCCTGGGACGCCGGCGGGGCCTATCAGGTGGGCCGCTTCCCGGGAAGGTGGGCGGAATGGAACGGCCATTTCTGTGACGATGTGAGGCGTTTCTGGCGGGGGGACCCCGGGATGGTACCCCATCTCGCCACCCGGCTGACCGGCAGCGCCGATCTCTTCCAGACCGGCGGCAGGTCACCCTGCAACAGCGTCAACTTCGTGACCTGCCACGACGGCTTTACCCTCAACGACGTGGTGACCTACGCCCGCAAGCACAATCTGGCCAACGGGGAAGACAACCGGGACGGCACCGACGATAACTTCAGCTGCAATTGCGGGGTGGAGGGGGAAACTGAAGATACCATTATCATCACCCTCCGCACCCGGCAGATCAAAAATTTCCTGGCCACACTCCTGCTGGCGCAGGGCATGCCCATGCTGCTGGGGGGCGATGAGTTCAGAAGGACCCAGCGGGGCAACAACAACGCCTACTGCCAGGACAATGAAATCTCCTGGTTCAACTGGGATTTATTGAAGAGCAACGAGGAAATTTTCCACTTCACCAAAGAGCTGATCAGCCTGAGGAAGAGACATCCCGCGTTGAGAAGAACGTATTTCTTCGCGGGATCAGACCATGATGGGGACGGCATTCCCGATATCGCATGGTATACCTGCGCGGGCAGGCAGCCCGATTGGGACAAGACCGGCAGTTCGCTCGCGTGCCTTGTCTGCGGCAAAAAGGGAGAGACCGGCGCGGAGCAGGATGACAGCGATTTCTATCTCATCTTCAACGCCGCCCCCGTCCCGCTCGCCTTTTCGCTTCCCCGCCCGCCCTCCGGGAAAGACTGGTGGCAAGCCGTCGATACGGCGCGCCCCGCTCCGCAGGATATTCGCCGGCCGGGGAAAGAAGTCAAGGCGGAGAAAAAGCACACCGCCCAATCCCACAGCCTGGTGGTGCTCATCAGCAGGCCTTAAAGAACAAGCTCCTGAATCCAAAAAGCGTCATTGCGCGGAGTCCCGCCCGGGACGAACGAAGCAATCCCATAAGAAGATTTTCAAAGCCAGGCACTGCTTCAGCCGCAAATGGTAAGGGCGACCGGCCGGTCGCCCCTACAAATCCCCCATCGCACATCCCATATCGCATATCGCGGCTGAAGCCGCTCCTACCGTTTTTTATTCTGTCTCCTTAATTCTGACTCCTGTCTCCTGCTTCATCCCACATCCCACGTCACCTCTAATACAGGCACCAGGGTGTGGTCGCGCAATCGGGACAGGGATTGTTGAAGGCACTTCTCCCGAAATCCGCTTTAAACAGGGAAGCATCGGCGCCGTCCACGTCGCCATCACAGTTAAAGTCGCCATTGCAGGAATCTGCGCCAGTACAGCGTCTGTTGAATATGCTTCTGCCGAAATCAGCCTTGAAGTTTGATGCATCACTGCCATCAACATCCAGGTCCCCGTCGAAATTGCCCTCGCACTCGCAGGCGTCACCGCATCTGTTTCCCTGCGGGGGGTATGAGTCCTGTTGTGCCGGGTTGGGTATGCTCGGGCAGTTGTCGCATATGCCGAAGACATTATCAGAATCCGGGTCCTGACTCGAGGATACGCAGAATGATGTTGTGGCGAAGGTATTGGCGTAGTTCACATCTGCCTGCGGGAAGACTGGCTCGACGAGTACGCCTACTTCGTAAAAACTGTCTATCGTTGGGATCCAGGTATTCCTACATGGCACATGCACGCTCCCGCGGGATGCCATCGAGGGCGCAATGGAGCTGCCTATCTCATCAGATATTCCGCCAATGTAGAATGATACACCGGGGTTGAGCGCGGCGGCCACCGTACTTTGGTTATGCACGATCGCTGAAAATGAAATCGGATATCCCAGGATGTGCGGGCCGGAACTGAAGAGGATATCCTCCGAGTAAACGCGCAAATCCGGCTGTGGCAGAGGATACACCTGCAGTATACGAAAGTTCTTTCTGCCATTGTCCAGCCTTGCATAGATGTAATAGGTGCCCGGAGCCGGGACCTCCCATCCCTGCAATGACACCTGCACATTCCCGCAGGGTGGAATGCTTTCAACCGATACCGGCACGCCCATGGGTACGCCGTTGCCGGCAGGGTCGCCCACGTAAAAATCCACATCGGTTGGACCAGATACGCTGCCGCCATTATTATCGATGCGTGCGATTATGTTGATGAGGTCTCCCGGATTGGGTGCATAGTTTGAAAATGACACATTTCCCACATACAGATCAGCAGTGGTGGGACACACGTAACAGCTCGCGCTGGTCTTGTTGTTGTTCTCGTCATACTCGGACACCGCGTTCGGGATATCAACCTTTACAAATATCTCCTCGCCTCCTTCAAACTGGCTGGTGTCCCACTGGACCTGCGCCTGCGCGTTGCCTTGACCTTGAATGGATTGAACAGTGACCGGATCGCCTATCTGCTGTCCACAGCAGCCGTCAGGGTCTCCGCTGTAAAATCTCACCTCAAAAGCCCCGCTGCTGTTGATCCCCCCGTTATACAGGTTGCAGAATATGGTGATTTCATCTCCCTGAATAATACATTGCTTGGAAAAAGATATGCCGGTTACCCTGCTGCATCCGGAGTAACGATATGGCCTGAGATCAACCCGCTGCGCATACACCTGGATCGGTCTGGAAGCCTGGTTGTTGTTGCTGTTCCGGTCATTCACATTTATGTTCATGTAGATGTTATAGATGCCGGCTGTGGAAGCTGACCAGTCTGTTGGGCAGGAGACCGGTAGTGACTGCCCGACGGCAATCTCGGGATAGCTGACCTCATCGATGCGTTGGCTGCAGATCAGATTCCCAGACGTGAAGGGATAGCCGGAGTGAAACGTGACATCAAATCCATCCGGATTCGGGAAATCCCGGTTGCCCGCGTTGGTAATCTGACCGCTTACCGCAACCGGGGAGTTGGTGTATGTCTTGGTGTTGCTATACCCGGGGCATGGAATGTAAAAGACATCCCCTCCTAATGTGGGATAGCTGCAGGAGATGTCATACATGTCCGACTCCGTGCAAGGATCCGGCAGGATGATGTCACTATAATCCATCCCCGTGAGGAAGCCGTCATGCACCCTTGTTTTTATGACGTACTCGATATCCTGGGAAGGAGCGTCAAATGGAATACTATAGTTTCCATAGGGTGCGGTTGTTCGCCCCTGGGCGGTGCTGTAAAGCTGGCCATCTTCACCATATTCCCACACCTCAACGTCCACCTGGGCGCCCATCACCGGAATGCCCAGCCACTCATAGGTGGCAGTGCCTGAGATGGATATTTTAGTTCCGTAGCAGGGGTTGGATTTGGACACGTTGCCATCAACGGTGATGGTGAAGGTTCCGGAGGGGTCCCCCACGACAAATAATCGTGATGCCTGATTGTTTTGCAGGGTTGCTTCCGGATAACCATACCCAATTTTCACGGTTATGACCTTATAGGTATCACCAATGGCGGTCCAGTTGATTGCGGCGGTTCTTGCCGTTTTGACCGCTGCAGGCTCCCTGCTGCGCTGCATT
>CAYWLT010000126.1:0-8680 GCA_964459295.1 uncultured Thermodesulfobacteriota bacterium | reverse complement strand
CAGACATTTTTCCTGAAGCTGCGACTGGAGGCCGCTCAATTCTTTCTGCTTTGCTAGCATGGCCTCGGTGTCCGGGTGCGATTGATCTAGCAATTGGTCGAGCTCGATTCCTTTCACTGCCAGAGAGGTTCTGAGTTGGGCTGTTTCCTCAATATGTTTCCTTTGCAGCTCCGCTAATTTCCCTGATTGTTCCTGGGTGAGATTTGGTATCCAGGAGGGATTAAAGGCATTGGGACCCATTCCACACCATCCGCCCCAACCTCCCATGCCTCTGCCCCAACCATACCTCTGCGCATCTGCATTTGAAGCGATCATCAAAAAGATTAAACACACAGTTCCCGCCAGCACACATCCAATTTTTTTCATAGTCAGGCACCTCCTTAGTAAGTCATAAATTTTTAACGAACCTGACCGTTTAAACACTGGCTCTGGGTAAAACTTGCGCTAGCACTTAACGGTTCAGTGTCCCGGACCATGCTCATCGCTTCTTTGCCAGGTCCAGTAAATTCCGAATCGTCCTTCCCAGTCCGGTGAATCGTTGGTTAATCCCGCACCTCCTGCAAAACCAAGCTCCAGCCCGTGCCCCAGCGGAACGATAAAGCCTGATCGCAAGAAGCACTTATTTCCGAAAACGCTTTTTGCTGAACGGCCTTGAATTTCCGCAAAATAATGCAGCGCCTGGCTGAGGGGAAACACGGCTACCGCAGAATAGGTTGCAACCGCTTCATTGCTTGAACGGTGTTTCGGGTTTCCCAGCACCTCAACGCCGAAATTCAGATGGGTCACCACGCTTTTCCCCAGGTAGGAATAGATCATGGTAAATTCATAGTCGGTTTCTCCACTCCCCAGTTCTTTATCGTCTTTAGCGGCAGGGATTTTCACCCCCGCCTGGGCCCCTATATGGCCGAATTCGAAGTGGAATGGCGAGTACCTGCCGTAAATTTTCACGTCGCCCATTCCTGATGTGCTGTGCACCGCCTCGGAATGCCGCAGAAACTTATATTCCGTTTCAACGCCAATCAGGCTCCACTTTCCGAGGCTATAGGTGATTTCGGTTATGGGCAGACCGATGTTTTTTCGATGTCCCCCTTCCTGTTCAATGGCCGATTCCAAGAGAAACCGGACATTCCCCTCGCCATAGGCATTGGCGTGCTTTGTTTTAAAGGGATGAGCCGCGAAAGAATGTGCCGGAAACAGGGCGAGCAGAATGAAACTGCTTAGAGCGAAGGTTTTTTTCATCATAGTCTTCTCCTTATCAGGAATCAAAAAGATTTCAAATGTTTTAAGTTCGACGTTTGGTGAGCATAATTAAATATGATATCCAGTTCGGAGATACCTTCTTCGCACAGCGAAGACCGATCTTATCTGCCGGGTGGGGCTCTATGCGGGAATGACGAAAGGGTAATCAGACGCT
This sequence comes from uncultured Thermodesulfobacteriota bacterium, assembly GCA_964459295.1. Lineage (GTDB taxonomy): Bacteria > Desulfobacterota > WTBG01 > WTBG01 > WTBG01 > CAZWCD01. The sequence goes on along the minus strand of CAYWLT010000126.1, from coordinate 7,266 downwards.
GATCCCTGAAGTAAATCGGTTCAGAGGAATAGAATGTTGTTGCCTTGAAAAGCGTGATACAATAAATAATCGGCAAAAGTGAAGGAACGGCAAAAGTGATAATAATACGGAGTGATTTGGTTACAACGGGGTTCTTGAGATAGTGGCAGACGGTTTGCAAGTTTTTGGTATCGCACAAATCCTGGCAGTGGAGATGACTGGACACAACCGTAAATCCACCGGTTACAAACACCGCAATCATGCTGTAAATCAGAATATATCGTTTCACGATGATGCCCGGAAAAGATCCATGCACTAGTTAGAGCTAAAGCAGTGCCACACAATGTGCGTAAATGAAAAGCATGATTTGTGCCAGCGTAGCCTGATATACAATATTGTTTTTTTATCATGGGTTAGCTAAGCCGGCGGTTGAATCAAATCCTGCGGTGTATTGCAATTACGCATTTAAAAAACGTTGATATTGCATTTATGCACTATTTGATTTATACTGGTAAGGTATGGTGATATAGTCGTCTTCCATCTCTGAGGCGCGGCAGTAAAGGACGTTATGAAAACGCAAAAAAAAATTATCGATCCGCCGATGGAGGTCATTCTGGACAGCATTGCCGATGGGGTTTTCACCATCGACCGGGATAGGAATATCATCACTTTCAACCGGGCGGCCGAAAAGATCACGGGAATTTCGAGGGAACATGCAATCGGGCAGAAGTGTTTTGATGTATTTCATGCCAGCATCTGCCAGACCGCCTGCGCACTGGAAAAAACAATTAAAACCGGAAGAGAAATCATTGACCATTCAATCAATATCCTCAATAGCAAGGGGGAACTGCTGCCGGTCAGTGTAAGTACGGCAGTGCTGAAAGACAAGGCGGGTGAAATAATCGGCGGGGTGGAAACATTTCGCGATCTTTCTTCCCTCGAGGAATTAAGGAAAGAAATATCAAAACATTATACATTTAAAGATATCATCAGTAAAAACCATGAAATGCAAAAGCTTTTTGATGTGCTCCCCGATATCGCCGAAAGCGACAGCACTGTCTTAATTCAGGGGCCCAGCGGCTCAGGGAAGGAGCTTTTTGCGCGGGCAATCCACAATCTGAGTCACCGGGAGAACAAGAACTATGTGATTGTCAACTGCGGCGCTCTTCCCGGCACCTTATTGGAATCCGAACTCTTTGGGTATGTGAAAGGAGCGTTTACCGACGCCCGGAAAGATAAACCGGGAAGGTTTGCCCTGGCGGAAGGAGGTACGCTTTTCCTGGACGAGATTGCCGAACTCTCAACTGCCTTGCAGGTAAAGCTATTGCGGGTGCTGCAGCAAAAGGAGTACGAGCCGCTCGGCGCCACCCGCTCCAGCAAAGCCAATGTTCGCATTATTGCCGCCACCAACAAGGATTTGTCGCAATTACTCGCCCTGGGAACATTTCGTGAAGATCTGTACTACCGGCTCAATGTGGTTAAAATAGAACTGCCGCCGCTGAACCGGCACCGCGAAGATATTCCCCTGCTGGTTGATCATTTCATTCATCAATTCAATCTTAAAAAGGGGAAAAATATCGAGGGCATCACCGATCAGGCTATGGGACACCTCATGGAATATGAATTCCCCGGCAACGTGCGCGAGCTGGAAAATATGATCGAGCATGCCTTTGTGCTGTGTCACGGAACGCAGATTAAATTGGAACATTTGCCGAAGGAATTGACAAGAAAGCTTAAACCCGAAAACAATCCCATTTCCAGATCAGGCAACAGATTTCACGAGGCGGAAATACAGATTATCAAAGAGGTGTTGAAAAAAAACAGGGGCAATCGCACAAAAAGCGCAGTTGAACTCGGCATTGATAAAAGTACGCTGTGGAGGAAAATGAAAAAGTTTAATCTACCGTAAATGCTCTCTTCAGCGCCGCTCATCTTTAAATGCATAAATGCAATATATAATTGCAATGGCGCAACCGGTGTTTGTTCCCGCGCCGCCTCCCGAAGAGTCAACCTCTTGATAATACAAGTTATTTCATAAAGCATCCTTTGGCATATTTAATGCTGATACTTTGTTATGTAATGCCAAGGGAGGAACCCGTGAAAGTTGCCATTCCCCTGTTTAAAAGCAGGGTATCGCCGCGATTTGATTTCGCAGCCAAGTTGCTGGTAGTCACTATAACAGACAGAAAAATTACCGACCGACAGGAGTTTTCTCTCGCCAATCTCAACCCGATCAAAAGAACCTCATTGTTGTGTAAACTAAGGGTGCAGATCATGCTCTGCGGCGGCATAAGCTGCTTTGCCGAGAGATATATCAAAGCACACGGGATTGAAGTTGTTCCGCTGGTTCAGGGTGAGGTTGAGGAGATTCTCACCCTTTTTATCAACGGCAATCTGAGTTCGGCCATCATTCCGATTATTCCGGAACGACCGATCCGGAATAATTGCGGAAGGAAAAGAGGCGGCGGGAGAAAAACGTTTCTTTCAGAGCAATAATGCGATGAGCTCCATCGGTATCGAAACATTAAACTTCTCAATCATTAGGGCGTAACAGGGTTTGCCTGGACGGAGACGCGGAAAAGACAACTTTATGCAGTTTCATTCCAAAGGAGAAACAGAATATGGGAAAAGACAAGTGCGAGGAGAAATCGACCTGTCAGAGTTGTGAAAAATCAGATGCATGCAGTCAGGAAGAGAAGGAAGCGCATGATCAGAAAATGCTTGATGAACGGATGTCCTCTATCAAGTACAAGTTCATGGTGATCAGCGGGAAAGGCGGGGTAGGAAAGAGCAGCGTCGCAACTAATCTCGCGGTAACCCTGGCAAAAGAAGGTTACCGGGTCGGGCTGATGGATGCCGATATTCATGGCCCCAATATTCCTAAAATGCTGGGCATAGAGGATGCGAAGCCCTATGCCTCAGGTGAAGGGCTGTTGCCCATCACCGCCGTACACGGACTGAAGGCCATTTCTATAGCGCTGTTTCTAGGTTCCCGGGATGATGCGGTAATTTGGCGGGGTCCGCTCAAGCATAGCCTGATCAGGCAGTTTCTCGGTGAGGTGCACTGGGGCAATCTCGACTACCTGCTGGTTGACCTTCCTCCCGGCACCGGCGATGAGTCGCTCAGCGTTGCCCATCTTCTCAAAAAGGTTGATGGGGCGCTTGTAGTAACAACCCCGCAGGATGTAGCTTTACTGGACAGCCGGAAGGCGGTTACCTTTGCCCGGCAGATGAAAATACCCACCATCGGCATCGTGGAGAATATGAGCGGGTTTAACTGTCCACACTGTCATCAATCCATAGACCTCTTTAAGAAGGGGGGCGGGGAAAAAGCGGCGCGGGAGCTGTTGATTCCCTTCCTGGGAGGAATACCGATCGATCCGGAGATGGTTTCCTGTGGGGACAGGGGGGTGCCCCTCGTGACGATGAAGGGTCACGATGAGGTTGTCGAGGCCTTTAACCGCATTTCTGAACGATGGAGACAATTGTTGGAAGGCAACGCCGAGAAGCATACCGTAAGCGCATAGTTAAACACAAGAGCAAGGAGGAAGGAAGGTATGAAGAGAATTGCTATCGCCTGTGATGATAATCAGGGCTTGAACGGGCAGGTGAGCCAACACTTTGGTCGGTGCCCCTATTATCTGATGGTGGAGGTTGAAGGCAGAGAGGTGCGGAATACCAATGCGCTGAGCAACCCTTACTACAACAACCATATTCCCGGAGTGGTACCTCAATTCATCAAAGAACAGGGAACCCATACAATGATCGCCGGAGGCATGGGACCGCGGGCCATTGATATGTTTCACGGCTTCGGCATTGAGGTGGTAACCGGAGCCATAGGCACGGTGAAAAATGTGCTCGATGCCTACCTGAGAGGAGAAATCAGCGGTGTCGAACCCTGCAAGCATGAACACCCCGGCGACCACGATCACTGCTCGGGAGGGCAGCGGAAATGAGAGTCGCCGTTTCTGCAACCGGCAGTGATTTAAATACGACTGTTGACAGGAGATTCGGCCGATGCCCCTGGTTCTTATTCGTAGATGCGGAGTCATTGCAGTACGATGCGATCGAAAATAAAAATGCCGACGACGCTTCGGGAGCGGGCACTGCCTGTGCGCAGCTGGTATTGGAGAAAGACGTAAATGCGGTCATTACCGGTCAGATAGGTCCGAATGCTTTTGAGGTACTCAAGCAGGGAGGTGTAAAAATATTTCTTGCTCCTGATGGCCTGGTCGTCCGGGAAGCTCTCACTCGCCATCAGAATGGTGAGCTCCGGCAGATGGAAATGAAGGTGTTCTAAAGGGGTAAACCTGGTTTTTTTCAGAAGGGAGCGATGGTATCATGAAGATATGCGTTACCTCATCCGGACAGAGTCTGGATGATCACATGGATCCCAGATTCGGGCGTTGCCAGTATCTCATCATTGCAGACACAGACAGCGCGGAGTTTGAGGCCATTCAAAATCCTGCCATCAATGCAGGAGGCGGCGCCGGCATCCAGGCCGCCCAGTTGGTAGCGAACAAGGGGGCGGAAGTGGTCTTAACCGGCAATGTGGGTCCAAACGCCTATAATACCCTGAGCGCAGCAGACATTAAAATTGTTGTGGGTCTGGCGGGGATTACAGTAAGGCAGGCAATTGAAGGGTTCAAGGAAGGCAAGCAGGAGTATGTTGCCGGTCCTTCTGTTGATGCTCATTACGGCAGCGGACTTCCGCCGGATGGCGGGATGCCGGGAATGGGCGGAGGCATGGGACCGGGAATGGGCAGGGGCAGGGGTATGGGTAGAGGCGGTGGCAGAGGTATGGGTCGGGGCATGCAACCAGGCTCAGCTCCGCAGCAGCCACAGGCACCATTATCACCGGACGAAGAACTGAAAGCGCTCAGGGAACAATCACAAAAGATGAAGCGGGACCTGGACAGCATTGACGCATTAATTAAGAAGAAGCAGTAGGAATTCAAAGGAGGAGACCGATGGCGGTACAGGTAGATGTGGATAAATGTACGGGCTGCGGGACCTGTGCGGATGTATGCCCGGTTGAGGCTATTGTAGTAGCCGACGGCAAAGCGAAGGTTAACAAAGATGAATGCGTAGACTGTGGTACCTGTGTTGAGGAATGTCCTGAAGGCGCCCTGTCCCTTGGAGAATGAAAACGGGTGCGTAACCAGTGCGGTGGAAGCAGGCGGAACCATGATTATATCGATCGCAAGCGGCAAGGGTGGAACCGGCAAGACCACGATTGCAACCAGTTTGGCCCTAGCTATCGGGAAGGTGCAATTTCTCGATTGTGATGTGGAGGAGCCCAATGCACATATTTTTCTGAAACCGCAGATACAGGAGCGGATAGCTGTTGGCATACTGGTACCGAGGGTCGACGAATCCAGATGCACTTTTTGCCGAAAGTGTGCCGAGGTGTGCGAGTACAATGCTATTGTGGTCATCAAGAAGAAGGTGCTTGTTTTCCCCGACTTGTGCCACGGCTGTGGAGGCTGTGCATATATTTGTCCTGAAAGCGCGATCGCTGAAATAGAGAAACCCATCGGGGTGGTTGAGAGGGGTCGTGCGGGAGAGATCGATTTCATCCATGGGGTGCTCAACATTGGTGAGCCCATGGCGCCTCCGCTCATCAGGGAGGTAAAAAAACATATTGATTATCATGACAACTGTGTGATTATAGATGCATCTCCCGGCACCTCCTGCCCGGTCGTAGAGGCGGTAAAGGGCAGCGATTTTTGCATACTGGTTACCGAACCCACCCCTTTCGGCCTCAACGACCTGGGTCTGGCGGTGGCCATGCTGAGAAAACTTGCGATTCCCTGCGGCGTGGTGATTAATTGCGCCGATATAGGTGATGACGAGGTGATGAGGTACTGTGACCGCGAAGGCATACCCGTCCTGATGACCATTCCCTGGGATAGAAGGATAGCCGCAGCCTATTCAACCGGCATACCTCTGGTGGAAGCACTGCCTCACTATAAAAGCGGCTTCGTCGATTTATATGAGACGCTACGAAAGGAAGTAAACTGAATGAAGCAGCTGACGGTTATCAGCGGCAAGGGGGGAACAGGAAAAACCACCCTCACTGCCGCCATAGCGACCCTTTCCCGTTCTCACGTGCTGGCGGATTGTGACGTGGACGCCGCGGACCTGCACCTCATTTTAGAACCCGCGGTGGAAAAATGCGCGGACTTCCAGGGCGGCAAAACCGCGCTCATCGATTCTGACACATGCACCCAATGCGACGAGTGCATCCGGCGGTGCCGGTTTGATGCCATACACCATTACACCGTGGATGCCATCGCCTGCGAGGGATGCGGGGTGTGCGCACGGGTATGTCCGCAGGGTGCAGTGACCATGCAGCAACACGTTTCCGGACAGTGGTTTATTTCACGCACCAGGGCCGGTTACATGGTTCACGCCCGGCTGGGTATTGCGGAGGAGAACTCGGGAAAACTGGTCACCCTGGTGAGGCAACAGGCGAAACTCATTGCTGAAAGGGAGAACAAAGAAATCGTCATAATCGACGGCCCTCCCGGTATCGGATGTCCGGTGATTGCCGCTATAACCGGGGTTGATCTTCTGCTGGCGGTTGCCGAACCGACCCTTTCCGGCATTCATGATCTGGAAAGAGTCGTCGGCGTGGCGCAGCACTTTAACGTTCCGGTTATGGTCTGTGTAAACAAGTATGACATCAACCCGCTCAACACTACTACCATAGAGGCGTTTTGCGCGAAAAACGGCTTGGCGGTGGCCGGCAAGATACCTTATGAAAAAAACGTTACCCGAGCAATGGTTCATAAGAAATCAATTATTGAATATCCGTGTGGTAAGGCAACGGAGGAAGTGACCAAGCTCTGGGAACAGGTGAGCCAACGACTGCGCAATAACAAGGAATGAGCCGATGGATCTGAAAGACAAGGTTATCAGCCGATTGAAAGAGGTGGTCGATCCCGGGACATTGACTGATGTGGTGAGTATGGGGCTGATCAAAAATCTCAACATAAGCCAAGATGGGAAAATATCCCTGGATTTTCAGCCTTCTTCCCCGGCCTGCCCCCTTGCATTGCCTCTTGCGCTTAAAATAAAAGATGCGCTTTCGGATCTGGGTCAGGGCGAAGATCCCTGCATAACCATTATAGATCACAGCATGGCTGATGAAATAAACAAATATCTCAAGGAGCAGTAACCATCATGCCTGTCCATGAGTACCGCTGCAGTAAATGTGGAAAAATATCTGAAATTATGATAGGTGTATGCGATGAAGATGATCCCATGGAATGCAAATTCTGT